>JADLBB010000022.1 GCA_020848055.1 Chloroflexota bacterium
GCGACGTGGCAGACGGGATGAACACCAGCTCGGCGCCGTTCAGGCCCAATGCGCGAGCGCCCTCGGGGAAGTGGCGGTCATAGCAGATGTACACGCCGACCTTGCCGACGGCGGTGTCGAACACCGGATAACCGGTGTTGCCTGGACGGAAGTAGTACTTCTCCCAGAAGCCCTTGACGTGCGGAATGTGGGTCTTGCGGTACTTGCCGAGATAGGTCCCATCGGCGTCGATGACGGCGGCGGTGTTGTAGTAGATGCCCGTCGTCTCGGAGTCCTCCTCGTACATCGGCACGATCAGGACCATCCCGGTCTCCTTGGCCAACTCCTGCATCCGCCTGGTCGTCGGACCGTCGGGGATGTGCTCGGTGTAGCTGTAGTACTGCGGATCCTGGACCTGGCAGAAGTACGGCCCGTAGAAGAGCTCCTGGAAGCACATGACCTTGGCGCCCTGGGCCGCGGCCTCGCGCGCGTAGCGGACGTGCTTCTCGATCATCGATTCCTTGTCGCCGGTCCACTCCGCCTGGAGCAGCGCCGCGCGCACGATTCGCGCCATGTCCGTGCAATCCTCCTCGCCGAGCCCGCAGGAACCCGCGCGCTCGCGCTGACGTCTGATGTGGAAGTCCAATACTGTACACCGGAGCCGATGCCGATCCGTCGCCCGCTCATCGCCGCAGCCGTCCTCGCCATGCTGGCGATGGCCCCGCCACGGGCCTCCGCCGACTGCCAGCCGGCCGATCCGATCGACCAGGCATTGCGCACAGCACCGGTCGCCTTCGTTGGCACGGTGACCGCCAGCGACGGTCCAATCGCCACCATCGAAGTGCGCGAGGTCTGGGCCGGCGACGTGGGCCGGACGGTCGAGGTGCGGGGGAGCTCGGACGGCCCTGGCTTCGCCGAGGACGACCGCACCTGGACCGACGGCACGACCTATCTCGTCCTTCCCTGGGTGGATGGCGACGTGCTGCGCGACAGCTGGTGCACCGCCACCACCGAGTGGCGCCCGGAACTGGCCGGCCTGCGCCCGCCGGGCGCCACCGTGTACGGGCCCGCGGCGCCCGACGATGGGCCACCGACGGCCCTGCTGCTCCTCGCCGCGGCCGCTGTGATCGTCCTTCTCATCGGTGCGGTGGCGTTCGCGCGACGCTGATAGGCTTGCGGCCATGCCGTGGAGCCGTCGCGCCAAGATCGCCTTCATCGGCTCGCACTCGGTGCGCAAGTCAAACGCCGTGCACGCCTTCGCATCGACGGTTGGGCGCGCCGGACGCAGCGTCGAGGTCGGTCGCGAGGTCGTGCGCTTCAACCCGCTGGGCCTGAACGAGGGCGCCACGCCCGAGGCGCAGCTGTGGGTCCTCATGGCCCAGGTCCAGCAGGAGCTCGAACTGGCGGGGCGGGCGGAGATCCTGGTCACCGACCGCTCGGTCGTCGACAACTTCGCCTACTACCTGCGCGTCACCGGTGGCGAGGACCCGTTCGGGGTCGAGCCGCTCATCCGGCGCTGGGCGACCACGTACGACCTCTCGGTCCGCCTCCTGCCGGACGTGGCGCTCACCGCCGACGGCGTGCGCTCGACCAGCGACGCCTTCCGCGACGAGATCGAGGCCATCCTCGACCGCATCCTGCCCATCTACCTGCCGCCTGACCGATGCGTCCGCGTGCCCGCCAGCAGCGTGACCGCCGAGTTCGACTGGTGGGCCATCGCGGAGCGCCTGGCCGGGATCATCGGCGAGCCGCTGGTCGAGGGTCAGCTGAGCGCGACGCTCTAGAATGTCCGACGCCCGGGGCGCTCGCTTCCGGGCCGCGCTGCCATGGAGGAACCCGATTGCCAAGGCCGTTGCAGGTGCTCCTGGCCGCCCCGGTGTTCCGGCGCATGGCGTTCCATGCGCGGCGCATCAGCGGCCAGATGGACCGGCACACCCTCAACTCGACACTGTTGGTGATCGGGGGCTTCGTGCTCGTGGCCGCGCTGGCCGTCACGCTGATCGAGGAGGACAAGCGCAGCATCGGCGGCTTCGGAAGCTCGCTGTACTGGGCGATCACGACCGTCATCGGCCGGGGCAACGCGAGCTTCGTCAACTCGCCGGGTGGCTTCATCGTCGGCTGGCTGCTGGCGGCCTTCGGCGTCATCATCGTGGCCGCACTGACCGGCGCGGTCGTCGGCTTCATCATCGATTTCCTGATCAAGGAGGGACAGGGCATGGGCGCCGCGGGCTACCGTGACCACATCGTCGTGTGCGGCTGGAACATCACGGCCCGCGACCTCTTCGAGGAGCTGAAGGGCGACGAGTTCACGACCAAGGTCGTCCTGTTGCACGACAGCGAGCGCAACCCGGCCGGGGAGGGCGTCTACTTCGTGCGCGGCGACATCACCAACACCGACGACCTCGAACGCACCGGCATCCGCGACGCCAACTCGGCCGTCGTCTTCCCGGTCGATCGATCCAACGAGGCCGACATGCGATCGATCCTGACGGTCATGGCCGTCGAGTCGATCGCACCGGACGTTCGGACCGTGGTCGAGGTCAACAACCCGGTCCACGTGCCGCACTTCCGGCGCGCGGGGGCGGACGAGATCCTCGTCACCTCGCGGCTCGCCTCGCGCCTGCTCGCTCGCTCCGCGCTGTATCCGGGGCTGTCCGAGTTGGTGACCGATATCGTCTCGGGTGGCAGCGGCTCCGAGCTGTACCGGGTCGGGCTGCCGGCGGAATACATCGGCCTGTCGATCGACGAGTTGTCCGCCAGGCTGCGTGGCGAGCACCGCGCCACCCTGCTGGCGGTGACCCGCGACGGCTCGAGCATCATCAACCCGTCGGCCGACTTCCGGCTGACCGGCGGCGACGACGCGGTCGTGGTGGCCGAATCCCTCGGCGAGCTCCAGCCGCTGCAGGCCAAGGTCGAGGTCTGAGCCGCCATGGACCTGGGGCTGCGCGGACGTCGAGCCGTGGTGGGAGGGGGCAGCTCGGGCCTGGGCCGCGCCTCGGCCGAGGCGCTGGCGGCGGAGGGCTGCGACCTGTTCCTGTGGTCACGAAGCGACGAGCGACTGGCGCTGGTAGCCGCCGAACTGCGCGCCGCGCACGGCGTTGACGTCGGCTGGATCGCCGCGGACGCGACGGCCCGCGAGGCGGCGCGCGTCGTGGCCGAGGCCGCCCTGGCGGCTGGAGACGTGGACATCCTGGTCAGCAATGCGGGCGGCCCGCCCACCTCGGACCCCACCGCCACCGACCCCGATGACTGGCAGCGCGCCTTCCAGCTGCTGGCCGCCACGCCGATCGACCTCGCCACCAGGTTGCTGCCGAGCATGCGCGAACGAAGCTGGGGACGGATCGTGGCGGTGCTTTCGTCCGGCGTGCGGCAGCCCATCGCGGACCTGGTGTATTCCAACGCGGGTCGCTCGGCGCTGGCGTCCTGGCTCAAGACGACCGCCCGGGCCGTGGCCGCCGAGGGCGTGACGCTCAACGGCGTCATGCCCGGGCGGCTGCACACGCCACGGATCCAGCAGCTCGATTCCGGGCGGGCCGAGCGCGAGGGCACGAGCGAGGCCGACGTGCGCGCCACGCACCTGGCCAACATCCCGGCCGGGCGCTACGGCGATCCCGCGGAGCTGGGTGCGGTGGTCGCGTTCCTGGCCTCCGAACGCGCCTCGTACGTAACCGGCCAGTTGGTCGCCGTCGATGGCGGCCAGATCATCGGGATGTAGCATCGTCCGATGCCCGACACGCCCGACCTGCTCAGGCGCACCGCCGCACTGGCCATCGAGTACCTGGAGTCCCTGGCCGACCGATCCACGGTCGTCGACCAGGATGTCGCCCGCCTGCGACGGGAGCTTGCCGGCCCGCTACCGGACGCCGGCGAGCTGGCCAGCGACGTCATCGAGCACCTGGCCGCGGTCGGCAGCCGGTCCGCTGCAGGGTCGGCCGGACCGCGTTACTTCGGCTTCGTGATCGGCGGAGCAGTTCCCGCGGCCGTGGCCGCCGACTGGCTCACGTCGGCGTGGGATCAGAACGCGGGGCTGTACGTCGCGGGACCGGCAGCATCGGTCGTGGAGGAGGCGGCCGGCGCCTGGCTCATCGACCTGCTCGGGCTGCCGTCGGGGAGCAGCTTCGGCCTGGTGACCGGATGCCAGATGGCGCATTTCACCTGCCTCGCCGCGGCCCGATACGCGGTGCTGGCACGGGCGGGCTGGGACGTGACCACCCAGGGGCTGTTCGGCGCGCCCGAGGTGCGGGTCGTGGTGAGCGAGGAGGCCCACAGCACGGTCCATACCGCGCTCCAGTACCTCGGCCTGGGCCGCGACCGCGTGCTGGTGGTCCCGACCGACGACCAGGGACGGATCGTCGTCGAGGCGCTGGCCGAGACCGTTGATTCGGTGCCGCTCGGCGCGCCGATGATCGTCAACCTCCAGGCGGGCAACGTGAACACCGGTGCGGTCGACCCGTTGCGGCCCGCGATCGAGCTCGCCCGCCGGCGGGCGAACTGCTGGGTCCACGTCGATGGGGCGTTCGGCCTGTGGGCCGCCGCGTCCCCGCAGCTGGCGCCCCTGGTTGACGGCGTCGGCCTGGCCGACTCATGGGCCACCGACGCGCACAAGTGGCTCAACGTGCCCTACGACTCGGGGCTCGCGTTCGTGGCGCACCCGGAGGCCCACCTCGCCGCCATGGCGCCGCCGCACGCCGCGTACCTGCAGTACGACGATGAGAAGCGCGACGAGGTGGCGTGGGCCCCGGAGTTCAGCCGTCGCGCGCGCGGATTCACCATCTACGCCGCCCTGCGGACCCTCGGCCGCAGCGGAGTGCGGGACATGGTCGAGCGCTGCTGCGCGCTGGCCCGCCGAATGGCCGATGGATTGCGCGGCACCGAGGGCGTCGAGATCCTCAACGAGGTGGTGCTCAACCAGGTGCTGGTCCGATTCTCGCCCGGCGGCGAAGGTGACGCCGATGCGTTCACCCGCGAGGTCATCCGGCGCGTGCAGGAGGGTGGGACGCTGTGGCTGTCGGGCACCACCTGGCACTCGATGGCCGCCATGCGGATCAGCGTCTCGAACTGGTCCACCACCGAGGCGGACGTCGATCGTTCGATCCGCGCGATCGTGGAGGCAGCCGCCGCCGCCCGCGGGTGATTCAGCTGGCGACCTGGACCAGCCCGATCATGCCCACCACGAAGATGGCCGTGTTGATGATCGAGTCGAGTCCGAACCCGAGGTGGCGCGCTCGCAGGCGCACGATCATCGAGGCCGCGTAGACCACGGTCATCACGATCCCGAGGGTGCCCAGCCAGGCATTGGCGACGCCGGCGTCGGGCAGGATCGGCCGCCCTGCCAGCAGGTCGGCCACGACCAGCAGGCACAGCTGAAACGCGTTGCCGCCGAAGATGTCGCCGACCGCCAGCTGGTGGTCACCGAGGCGGACGGCGGCGATGCCGGTGCTGATCTCGGGCAGGGCGCTGGCGGCGGCCAGCACGGTGGCACCGAACACGACGCCGTCAACGCCGGCCA
>JADLBB010000023.1 GCA_020848055.1 Chloroflexota bacterium
CGGATGCCGCGCGCCGACGCGGCCGCGATGGCGTCGGCAGCCTCGCCGGTCGTGTCGTTGCCATCGGACAGCAGGATCATGCGCTGCTGCATGCCGGCCGGCATGATGGCCGCTGCCAGGCGAACCGCGGCACCGATGTCGCTGGCTCCACCGACCGGTGCCGAGGCGGGGTCTGAGAGCACGTCGACGTCCGATGGCAGCCGGTCGACCAGCGCGTTGGCGCCGAACACGACCACGCCGGCCCGATCGCCGTCGGGCATGTCCGCAACGGCCTTGCGGGCCCACTCGACCAGCTCGTCGGAGGTGGCGTCGAGCATCGAGTCGGACGCGTCGAGCAGGAACACCACGGCGAGGTGGTCCGATGGCAGTGCCAGCCTGGCGCCCGCCAGCGCGCCGACCAGGCACGCGGTCAGTGCCAGGCGGATGCCGAGCGAAGCGATCCGTCGCCCGCGCGGCAGGGTGCGGGAGGCCGCCAGCCAGCCGGCCACCACGATGAGCGCGGCGGGCAGCGCGAGCCACAGCCAGACCGGGTCGCTGAAGTTGAACGGCAGACTCATTGAGGGCTGCCTCCGAGCGGCTGTGGGCGGCGCCCGAAGGCTCGCGCCACGGCCCGCCGCGTCGGCCTGTGGAACACGATCCATTCGACCGCCAGCAGTGCGAGGGCGGCCAACGCCAACGGCCACCACCACTCGGAACGCACCGGCTGACCATCACCCGGTCCACCGGCCGGGACGCGACCCATGTCGCTGATGCGCGTCGCGTCGCCGGGCGCGACGTCCGACTCGTCGGCACTGAACAGGTTGACGGCGGTCGAACCGATGACCATCCCGTCGGTCACGTCGTCGGAGATCACGCGGACCTCACGCACGCCCACCCGGTCCGCACCGGGCAACGTCAACCGGCCGTCGGTCACCGCGAACTCGGAAGCCTCGGAACCGGACGCGACGCTGACGCGCTCGATTAATGGATCGACCCCGACCGTGATCGACTCGCCCAGGCGCATCGACGATGGAAGGATGCCCTCGCCCGCGGGCACGACATAATCCACCAGGTTGCTCATGAGCAGCGGGAACGCGATCTGCAGCGGCAGGTCCGACTCGTCGAGGTCGAACGCGATGAGGCCGATGCGCCCTCCGCCGACCTGGCCGGCAGCCACCAGCGGATCGCCTCGCGTGCTCTCCACGACCGGGCGCAGGCCGTCGGCGAGGTCGACCTTGCGCGCGCGGCCGATATGGACCGTGCCCAGGTCGACGAATCGCAGCAGCGCCTCGTCTGGGTCCGGCCGCTCGATCACCGGACCGTCGCCACGGCCGTTGACCGTGCCGAACGCGCCATCGGCGTCGGGATCGATGTACAGCGCGGCGGCATGCGGGGGTTCGGCCGGGACCACGCCGTCGAACACGACCAGGCCGTACGGCGTGCCCGCCTCCTCCGCCTGCTCCATGGCCGCCGCGTAGCCGGCCTCGCTCACGGCGTACAACTCGAGGCGCGGCAGGAGGGCCAGGGCGCTCTCGAGGTAGTCGCTACCCTCGCCGACGAGCAGGGTGCGGGTCGCATCGGCGGCCGGCACGACCGCGAACGCGCTGTCGTCGAGCGACAGGGCATCGCTGCCGGCCAGGCGTGCCTCGACCGTCCGAGCCGATGCGGGCACGGTCGTGACCAGCGCTTCGGCGCGCTGCCCGGCGGCGATGGTGAGCTCCCGCGCGTCCACGAGCGCCCCGTCGGCGTATATCTCCAGGCGCCGGGTCGCATCTGACGACGACGGGTTGGTGACCGCCACGAACAGGTCGAGCTGCGCACCGCCCGACCGACGGAGGGCCGACAGGGCAGCGATGGCCTGGTTGGCGTTCGTCTCGCCCACCCGCTCGACGACGACGGGTGCGCTCACGCCCAGGGCGGGCAGCTCGTCACCGGCGGCATCGGTCACGACCACCACCGTCGAGTCGCTGTCGCGCGTGGCCAGCGCCGATGCCAGCGCGAAGGCATCGGTCAGGTCGCCGATGCGCTCGGTGGCGGCCAGTCCGTCGATCGCATGGCGCGCGGCCTCCCGGTCGTCGGTCTCGCTGACGAGGACCTCGGCCGTGTCGGCCGCCGCGACGACCGTGATGCGTCCGCGATCGGGGAGGCGGTCAACCACGCTCGCGGCGGCGGCTCGGGCCTCGGCCATGCGGTCCTCGCCGGCCGCATCGGTGCCCATCGAGGCGCTGGTGTCCACGATCAGCACCACGTTGGCGGCGAGGTCCGAGGTCGTGTTGACGAACGGTCGGGCCGCGGCCACCACCACCAGCGCGGCGATCAGCAGCTGGATGAGCAGCAGCCAGCTGAAGCGCAGCCGCTGCCATGGGGCGTTGGCCTCGACGTCGCGGACCAGCTGTTGCCACAGGAAGGTGGAGCCGACCGGGTAATCCCGCCGCCGCAGTCTCAGCATGTAGAAGGCCACGATGACCGGCAGGCTGACGAGGCCGATGAGGGCCAGTGGCACGATCACGAGACCACCCTCCGCCGGCGCAGCACGTCGAACAGCAGGTCCGCCAGGTCGTGGTCGGAACGAACCACCACGTACGCGCCTCCCCGGCGCGCGACGAATGATCCGATCTCGGCCTGCCACTCGGCCAGCCGGGCGCGGTATCGCTCGACGAGGTCGTCGTCACCGCTGACCTCGATCCCTTGGCCGGTCTCGTTGTCAACCAGTCGCGCGTCGGCCGGCACCTCCGGATCGAGCTCATCGGGAGCGAGGAGGTGCAGCACGGAGAGCTGGGAGCGCGTGCTGGCGAGGTCGCGCAGCGCATCGAGGTAGCCGGGGTCCATCAGGTCGCTGATCAGGATCAGCGGCCCTGACCCGCGGATGCGGCTGACGTAGTCGCGGGCCGCGGCCGCCAGGCCCGTCAGCCGCTCGCCGCGCGGCTCGGACAGGAACCTGAACAGCTCGAGCGTTCGACGCTTGCCGCGCAGCGGACGGAGCCCGTCGGCGCGGCCGTCGCCCAGGAACGCGACGCTGACGCGGTCCATGCTGGCTAAGCCCAGGTAGGCGAGTGCCGCCGCCGCTCGCCGCGCCGCGTCGAGCTTGTTCGGCTCGCCGTAATCCATGCTGCGGCTGGCGTCGACGAGGACGTGGACGGTGACGTCCTCCTCCTCGACGAACAGCTTGACGAACAGCTTCTCGAGGCGCGCGTAGGCATTCCAGTCGAGCTGGCGCAGGTCGTCGCCGGCAGCGTAGTTGCGGTAGTCGGCGAACTCGACGCTCTGGCCGCGTCGCACGCTGCGACGCTCGCCCTTCATGCGCCCGGCCGTCAGCCGGCGCGACGCCAGCTCGAGCTGCTCCAGGCGGCGAAGGAACGCCTCGTCGAAGAACGGGGCGGGTCCGGTCGCGGTCATCGCCTCACCGGCCGGCTATTCCGCCGGTTCTGGGGGCGTCTCGGCGATGATGGCGCGAACGACCGAATCGGTGCTGATGCCCTCGGCCTCGCCCTCGAAGTTCAGGATGATCCGATGCCGCAGTGCGGGCGCCGCCACGGCCTGCACGTCGGCGTAGGCGACGTTGAAGCGCCCGTCCAGCAGCGCGGCGATCTTTGCGCCCAGCACGATCGCCTGCGCGCCGCGCGGCGAGCCGCCGTAGCGGACGAACGAGCGCACGATCTCCGGCGCGCCGGCGGTGTCGGGGTGCGTGGCGCGCAGGATGCGGATGGCGTAGGCCATGACGTGCGAGGCGATCGGCACGTCGCGGGCCAGGCGCTGCATGGCCAGCACGTCGGCGCCCGACGCCGCCTTGCCCACCACCGGCTGCTCGACGCCGGTCGTGCGCTCCATGATGGCGACGAGGTCCTGCTCAGATGGGAAGGGCACATCGATCTTGAAGAAGAAGCGGTCCAGCTGTGCCTCGGGCAGGGGATAGGTGCCCTCCATCTCGAGCGGGTTCTGGGTGGCCAGCACGAAGAACGGCTCGGACAGCGTGTACGCCTGCTTGGCGACGGTGACCCGATGCTCCTGCATGGCCTCGAGCAGCGCCGACTGCGTCTTCGGAGTCGCCCGATTGATCTCGTCGGCCAGGACGAGGTTGGAGAAGACCGGGCCGGGCTGGAACCGGAACCGGCGCTCGCCCCCCTCCTCGACGATGATGTTGGTGCCGATGATGTCCGCCGGCATCAGGTCGGGCGTGAACTGGATGCGCGAGAAGCCGAGCTCGAGCGCATCGGCCATGGTGCGCACCAGCATCGTCTTGCCCAGGCCCGGCACGCCCTCGAGCAGGGCATGGGAACCGGCGATGAGGCTGATGAGCGTCTGGCGCACCAGTTGCTGCTGCCCGACGATGAAGCGCCCGACCTCGCGCTCGATGGCGCCCGCCATCTCGGCGAATCGCTCCGGCTCGAGGCGTCCATCGGCGATCTGCGTCTGCTCGGTCGCGGTTGTATCGGTCATTCGGCTGGCTCCAGGCGTGAGAAGTAGTCGCGGACGAAGTCCTTGAGGGTGATCGGCACCTGCTGCTGATCGAGCGCGGTCTGCGCGTAGTTGTAGAAGAGGTCGTAGACGCTCCGATACGGCACGACGCTGTCGCTGTCGAACCCGGCCCCGGTGCCCGTGCCGGTCTGCTCGTTGCCCCCGTCACCGCCGCTGCCGGCGATGAAGTCGGGGTCGCCCGGCCGGCCGAAGCGGTCGAAGTCGGTCAGGATGCTGTTGAGGCCGTCGACGCCGAAGTCCTTGTTGCCCTGGCTCGGCCCGTCGAAGCCCCCGGTGCGCAGCCCGCCGCTCGGGATGCGACGCACGTTCGTGCCGCCGCCGCCGCCCGGTTGCTGGCCGGTGCCGGGCTGATTGCCGGGCTGATTCCCCGGCTGATTGCCCGGCTGATTCCCGGGCTGATTGCCCGGCTGATTCCCGGGCTGGTTGCCCGGCTGGTTCCCTGGCTGGTTACCGGGCTGGTTGCCCGGCTGATTACCGGGTTGCCCGGATGATCCTGGCTGGCCCGATCCGCCTGGCTGGCCAGATCCGCCCGGCTGCCCCGATCCGCCCGGCTGCCCCGATCCGCCCGGCTGCCCGGATGCGCCGGGCTGATTCTGCGACTGACCCGTTGGCTGGCCGGCCCGCGCGACCTGGCGGGCGCCATCCTGCAGCGCCGACTGCGCGCTGACCACGTCACGCTGGAGCTCTCGGTCGCGATCGGCCGAGCGGAAGGCGTCGGCCGCCCGTTCGAGCGCATCGGATGCCGCCTGTCGATCCTGTTCGCTCCCGGTCCGTGAAGCTCGTTCCAGGGCGTCCGCCGCTTCGGCCAGAGCCTTCGCCGCCTGCGGTTGCGAGGCGGCTCCGTTCTGCGCGGCCTGTCGCATCTCGGCGGCGCGGGCCGCAGCGTCGGCCTGGGTCATGCTGCCCGCCTCCTCGGCGAGCTGGTCGAGATCGTCGGCCGCCTGCTCCGGGTCGCCTTCGGGGTTGGCCTCGTCGTCGTTGGTCGCCGCGCGCGATGCCGCGCGAGCCAGCTGGCTCAGTCCCACGTCGCGCTGCGCGGCATCGGGGTCGGTCATGCGCGACAGCTCCTCCTGCACCGATCCGATGCGGGCCAAGGTCGCCTCGCGATCCGCTCCCTGCTCGCGCAGCTGGCGCGCGAGCTCGCGAAGCTGCCGCTCCAGCTCGTCGCGCCGCGGGTCGGGGTTCTCGACGTTCTGCTCGGCGACCTCGTTGGCCACCTCCTCCACGCGCTCCGCCACGCGCTCGGCGGCCTCGCGCGCCGCCTGTCGCTGCGCCAGCAGGTCGTCCTGCGGGTTCGGCCACGCCACCAGCAACAGGGTCATGGCCAGACCGATGCCGGCCACCGCCAGCGGCCTCCGCGCGACGCGTGGGACGAAGGCAGAGCGCGGATCGACGCCGTTGAGCCGGTCACGCGCGTCGGCCAGCTGCAGGGCCTCCAGCTCATCGGTCGCGTCCCGGCCGGCCAGCTCAAGCGCCGTTCCGATGCGCTGTCGCAGCCCGAGCTCCTCGTCGGCGCGGCGAGCGGCCTCGACCAGCGACGGGCGTTGCCTGGCGGCGACCACCAGCCATACCAGCAGGCCGGCGGCGACGACCCCGACCTGGATCGCCGGCGCCTGCTCGATCGGGAAGGCGCGGGCCAGCAACTGTACGCCGGCGATTGCCAGCAGCGCGCCAGCCACGACGAAGAAGGCGGAGCGCACCGCCCTTCGCCACCACAGGCGTCGTCGCAGCTGCCGAAGGCGGGCGAGCGCGCCGGCACCCATGCGCGAGGTGACGGTGCGGGCGACTGTGCGGTCAGTCATCGGTTGGATCCATCGGCACGATGCCCGCGTCCGCCGACTCGGTCACCAGGTTGGCGGCTGGGCCCGGATGCCGGCGTCGAAGTCCGCCGCGCATGCCGGGCGGCACGATGAGTCGCATCGAGGCGACGGTCAGGATGACCGCGACGATCACGAGCGTGATCGAGATGCGTGACCACCAATAGCCCGGACCGAGCATCGGGCCGATCGTGTCTGGGTCGATCGGATTGCCGAGATTGTCGATCGGCTGGCATCGCCCGGACTCGTCGCACATCATGCCGTTGCCTCCGAGGGTCACAGACTCTCCCCGTAGTCCGGCGAGCATGCTGCTGATCCCGCCGAACGAGGTGCTCTCGGTGGCGCTGATGACGTCGAGCATGGCCACGCCCGGATTCACGTACAGCAGCGCCTCTGGCGCCGTCTTGCGAGGGCCGACGTCGAAGCCGCCGCTCGACTGGTTGGCGAAGACCATCCAGAACACGAAGACGGCCGTGGTTCCCAGCGTCATGGCCAGCACGGTGATGTACGTCAGCACGGTGGCTGCCTGGGTGCGCTTGAGCAACGCGGAGTAGAACAGCCCGACCGCGCCGAGCCCCACCGCCACCGCCAGCAGCACGACCTGTTGGTGCACGATGTCCATGACCGTCGCGCCGCCGTACATCAGCACGATGGCGGTGATGGGTATGGCGGCCACGATCATGAGCACCACGTAAGCCAGAGCCGCCGCCAGTTTGCCAACCACGATGGCGCCGGGCCGCATCGGCGTGCTGATCAACAGGTCGAGCGTCTGCTTCTCGCGCTCAAGGCTCACCTGGCCGGCCGTGGCCGCCGGGGCGATGAAGCAGATGAGGATCAACTGGAAGATCGAGAGGACCATGAAGATCGCCGATCCGACCATGGCAGAGGCGTTGGCGCTCATCCCGAAGCCGGCGCTCGTCGCCGGGGCGCTGATGAGGTAGACCCCGTACGCGATCAGCGCCAGGAGACCCAGGTAGATCGTCAACAGGATGAACGCGCGTCTCCCGCGCATTCGCGAGCGCAGCTCCTTGACCATGATCGTTGCGACCGCGCCGATGAACTCACGCACTGCCGAATGCCGCACTGGCGCCATGGCAATCGCTTCGCTGGTCATGCTGCCTGCTCCTCGCCATCTGCCTGGCCGGTTACCTTCAGGAAGATCTCCTCCAGGTCGCTGGTGGCCTGCGTGAATCCCACGACCGCGTGACCGGCCTCGACCATCGCGTGCAGCAGGCTCGCCTGCTCCGCCGCGCCGCCGTCGAACGCGGCCTCGATGCGAGTCACCCCGTCGGATCCTGCGACGTGCAGGACGTCGCCGACGCGCGGATTGGTTCCGAGCCACGCCGCGGCCGCATCAGCCGCCTTAGGGTCGCCCAGCACGTCGATGCGCAGGAGGGCCGACGCGCGCAGGGATCGCTCGATGTCGCGGATGCTGCCGGAGCGCAGGACGCGGCCATGGTCGATGATGGCCACGCCGGTGCACATCTCGCCCAGCTCGGGCAGGATGTGGCTGCTGACCAGGATCGTCTTGCCCATGCCGCTGAGGGCCTTGAGGATCTCGCGCATCTCGACCCGCGCCCGCGGATCCAGGCCCGAGGCCGGTTCGTCGAGGATCAGCAGGGCCGGGTCGTGGACCAGCGTGTGCGCCAGGCACAGGCGCTGGCGCATGCCGCGCGAGAGGGTCTCGACGTACGCGTCGCGCCGGTCCGACAGGCCGACGATCTCGAGCAGCTCGGAGATCATGGTCGGGCGCTTGCGCGCGGGTACCTCGTAGCAGCGCGCGAAGAAGTCGAGATACTCCCACACTCGCAGGTCGTCATACACGCCGTAGAAGTCGGGCATGTAGCCCATCCGTCGCCGGACCTCGATCGGATCCGCTCCGACCGGGATGCCGGTGACGAACGCCTCGCCGGCGGTGGGCGCGAGCAGCGTGGCCAGGATCTTCATGGTCGTCGTCTTGCCGGCACCGTTGGGTCCCACCAATCCGTAGATCTCGCCCGGCCCCACCCACAGGTCGACGCCGGCAACGGCCAACTGGTCGTCGTAGCGCTTGACGAGGCCGCGGGTCTCGACGACGGGGGTGACGGTCATCGGTCCAGTGTCCCATGCACTTCGGCGGTCACGAAGACGCTGGCCTGGCCCCCCTGGTTCGGATCGGGCCCGACGCCAGTGACGCGCACCTCGATCATGCCCGATGGACCGATGGTTTCGGCCGGCTCGACGTCGAACACGCTGGCCCCGCTGAGGTCGCCGAGCAACGTCCATTCGCCGCTGACCGGGTTGCGAACCTCGAGCGTGTAACCCGGCGGCCACATGCCGCCTCCGAAGCCGGCGTTGCCGGGCATCATGACCGAGGCGTCCATGCCGACGAAGATCGTGGCGCGATCAGGCTTGAGGTTGATCGCCTCGAGGGGCAGGGCGATGGCGAAGGTGGCCACGCCCTCGCCGACCAGGACGCTGCCCGGATCGAAGGCGCTGACGTCACCCTCGGCCGAGATCAGCGAGGTGGACATCTGGTGCGGTTGGATCGTGATCTCGCCACGGCCGAGGCCTGGTCGGACGGTGACGACCTCGACGGTCGAGGTGTAGGCCTGGGTGACGGCTCCCTCGATGGTCAGCGCCAGGGGTCCCTCCGCCTCGCGCCAGCCGATGACGTAGGGTCCGGCGCCACCGCCCGGGATGACATCCATGCCCGACCAGCCTCCGTACCCGACGAGCGCGTCGATCACCTGTCGCCGTTGCGAGATGCGCCGCTGCTCGTCGGTGGCCGTCTCGAAGCCGCCGAAGCCGTAGACCTGGTCCGATGCCGACGAGCCGTTGAAGTTCGACCCGGGCAGTGTGAACTCCTGGCTGGCGCCGGCCGCCAGGTCGCCGATGCGCTTGCCGCCGGCGCCGCTGATGTAGGCGACGTCGCTGATCGGCTCGGTCGAGGTGTTCGTCACCACGCCGATGACCTCGCCATCGCGCACGCTCCACGTCACCTCCAGGGCGGGGATCACCTCCACCAGGGCACTTGCCTCGACGCCGGCAAAGCCGAACGCGCCGACCGCCAGGTCGCTGAGCCTGGCGGGGCGCCCCTGGTCCACCACCGTGCTGCCATCGGTCGCGCGCGGCAGCCCGGGGTCGAACTCGGGGCTGGTGGACAGCGTGGTCAGCAGTGCGTCGGCGTCGATGCTGACCGCGTAGGTCGATCGGTCGGGTGAGAAGATGCCGAAGTACGTCTCGGCCAATGCGGCTCCGGTTCCGGAGGTTCGCACCATCGAGACCTGGTTGACGATGACGTCGCTGCCCTTGATGGAGCGACCGATGCCGAACGAGGTCGCACTGAAGATCACGATCAGGATGGGTGCGGTGACCCAGGCCATCTCGCGCCGGTCCATTCGTCGCAGGACGACGTAGCTGACCGGGCCGATGAGCAGGATGTAGCCCACGATGACGGCGAGCAGAACCTCCGCGGGCGGCAACTTCAGCGAGGGCAGCGTGCTCAATGCCGAGGTCATCGCGCTGCGCGTCTGGTCTGGGATGACCGGTGCGCCGAAGAACTGGCTCAGGCCCGAATCGGCTGGCACGAGGCGGTTCCAGATGCGCGGCGCCGACTCCCAGCCGCGGAAGGCGGGAGTGGCGAGGTCGGCACCGACGAAGATGACCTGCCCCGCGCCGAAGCCGCGCAGCGATGCCAGGATCGTGCCATCGTCCGCGGTCGTCACCGCCACCGCGTCGTCGCGCAATTTCCCCGCAGACACGGTCGCGCTACCCAATCCGTCGCGCGACGCACCGGCGAGGTCGGCCAGGCTGGCCAGCGCGAGGCCATCGACTGCGCCCAGGTTGGTCAGTGGCAGCAGCTCGGTGAAGGCAGCCGTCCGCGTCTGCCAGTCGGGCCCACCCAGCACCACGATCGTGCCGCCGTCGGTTATCCAGCGCTCGAGGCTGGCGCGCTGGCCGTCGGTCAGCGTGGAGCTGTCCGCCGCCCACACGATTGCGTTCAGGCCGTCGAGCGGCTCGGGCCGTTCGGGGATGTCCGCGGGCGCGAGCGCGATCGGATCGGGTCGCGACTCTCCGTCGGAGGCGATCAGCTGGGGCCTCAGGTTGCCAGCCGCGTCGCCGACGATCGCGACCTGGCCCTGAGACTGCTCGATGACCCTGATCTCGACCTTGGCCTTGGCCTCACCGCCAGGCTCGGTGTAGGTGACCTCGATCTCACGCTGGAAGGCATCGGGCTCTACGTACAGGGTGACCGCCTTGCGGGCGCCCGCCGGCAGCTCCACGTAGCGGCGCGCCAGGCCCGCAGCGGTCCTGGCGGTCAGGTATCCATCGGTCGCCGCCCCGGGATTGCTGAGGCTGACCGAGACCGCCATCCATCCGCCGATCTGGTAGCGACCGCCAACCAGGGCTCTTGCGTCGATCGCAACTGAGCTGGCCGCGTGCACGGGCAGGGCGCCCACGACGAGGGACAGGGTGGCGACGGCGACCGCGCAGCGGAGGACCCCGGTGATGCGCCTCACGATGGTGCTGATCCCCTCAGTGCAATGGCGACGTGTGGTTGATTCCCCGCTAGACGCATGGCGGGTCACCGTGGTTGCAGGGCCCGACGCGGCAGAGTGTAAGGACCGGGCCCGCCCGATGCTAGAGTGCATCGCGGCCATGGAAGCCTCGAACGACGGTCCACGCGAGCTCGAGGCGCAGCTCGAGATGCAGATGCGCGCGCAGGAGCGTCAGCTCACGCTCGCGCGACTGGTCCTGTGCGCGCTGGCGGCCGTGCTGCTGTTCGCGCTCATGGCGCGCGACACGGCCGGCGCCAGCCTCCTGCTGGCCATCGTCGCAGCGCTGGCAGCGTGGAGCGTCGGAGTCCCCGCGCTGCTGCGGCGCTTCCCCTCGCGCGAGGTCGGCATCGTCAGCACGGTCATAGAGATGGCCGCGGTCACGACCGCGGTCTACGCCGTTCCCTCCGCGCCGGACCTGTACCTGTTCTACGGCCTGGTGATCCTTGGAGCGGCGCTGCGCTTTGGGCTCGGTGCGGCCATCTGGTCGTCGATCGTCATGAGCGCGATGTACGTCTCGGTCGTGATGGTGGGCGGGACGCTTGACCGACCGGCCATCGAGGTGCTTCCGGTGCGTGTCGCATACCTGGTCGGGTTCGGTGCGGTCGCTGGCATGTTCAGCCGCATCGTCATCCGGCGGGTGAACGAGAACGCGAGGCTGCAGCTGCGGGTCGCGGAGGAGGATCGGTTGCGTGAGTCGACGCGCGAGCGCGAGTTGCTCAGCCGGCTGGGGCGAGACTTCAACCAGTCGCTGGACCTGTCGGCCACTTACGAGGCCATCGCCGCGGGCGCGGGGCCGATCCTGGGGGATGCGACCATGGTGTTCGGGGCCGATGACGCCGAGCGCCGGCTGGAGCCGGCGGCCGCCTCGGGGCCGGACGCTGCGCTGGCCGCCGCCTGGCGGGGATGGGCGGCTGAGCGACCACCACGCCTGGGCGAAGGAGCGATCGGTGCGGCCGGCGCCACTGCCTCGGCCCAGGAGGCCCGGAACGATGATGCTCTCGCGGGCGACGCCGCGGGGATGCGGACGTTGGGGTTGGCATGGATCCTGGCGGTTCCGATCCTGGCCGGCGGACGCCTGCACGGCGTGCTGGCCACTGCCGGTCGCGACGCGCGAGGTCCGGGAGACGGCATGCTGCGCCTGGCCGAGGCAGTCGCCGAGCGCGCCGGGCCGGCGCTCCAGAACGCGCAGCTGTGGTCCGACCTGCAGGAGCGGATGGCGCGCGAGCAGGCCGCGACGCGCATCAAGGACGACTTCCTCTCGATCGTCAGCCACGAGCTGCGCACGCCCCTCACCAGCATCCAGGGCTACAGCCAGTTGCTCGAGGCCCGGCTGGCGGGCGGGTTCGACCCGGAGAGCAAGGAGATGGCCCACCTGCACGTCATCCTCTCGCAGGTCGGCCGGATGCGGCGGCTGGTGGACGACCTGCTGGACGTGAGCCGCATCGATCGGCGTGGTGCGGTGAGCATCGAGCCGGGGGACTTCGACCTCGCCGACCTCGTGCGCGAGGCGGTCGCCAGGGTGCAGCGCGAGCACCCAACGCGTTCGATCAGCCTGGAGGTCGGAGAGGGCATGACCATCCACGCCGATCGGGATCGGATCGACCAGGTGCTCAGCAACCTGCTCGAGAACGCCGTGAAGTACTCGCCCGACGGCGGCCCGGTCGTGGTGCGCGCCGGCGGTCGTGGGGGCGAGGTCGAGGTCACGGTGTCCGATACCGGCATCGGCATATCGCCGGAGCATCGCGAGAACGTGTTCGAGCGGTTCTACCAGGCCGATGGCGACGCTGGCCGGCGCCGGTTCGGTGGGCTCGGCCTGGGCCTGTACATCAGCCGCGCGATCATCGACGCGCACGGCGGGCGGATCTGGTCGGGCCCGAACCCCGAGGCAGACAGCGGGTCCGTGTTCGGGTTCAGGCTGCCACGGGTGTCGATCGGCCTGGCGCCGCCGGCCATCGCGCCGGGTGGCGAGCCGCCGGCGTTCGTGGTGCGGCGAAGGGAGCCCTGAGAAGGTTCCGTGGCGCTTTCGGTGGTGTGTGCCGTGGGGGCACGCATCGGACAGGCACACTCGGCGCAGCGTCCGATCAGGGCCTCTCGGAGGCGGGAATGTGCCCCGGAGGCAAGAATCGGGTAAGTCCAGCAAGTTCGCCTGGCCTGGTTGGCCGATGCGTGCCTGGGGAGCACACGGCCGACTCGTATGCTGGAGCGATGCGTGATGCCCAGCAGGAGCGAGCGCGGATCCGGGACCTGGCCGCCGCGCACGGGCTGAGCGTCGTGGGGGTGACGTCGGCCGAGCCGCTGCTCGAGGACCGGGCGCGGATGGAGGTGAGCTTCGCGGCCGGCCGAATGGCCCGCATGGACTGGATGGGCGGCGAGCGGGCCGCGATCGCGACGGACCCGGCCCGGCTGGCGCCGGGAGCGCGTTCGGTATTGATGGTGGCAGCGCCGTACGTCGGGGCCGAACGGGGTCGCTGGGATCCGGCGCCCGACGCGCTGCATCGGGCCCTGGCGCGGGTGCTCGCCGGTTCGCCGGCCGAACCGACCGGTCGCATCGCCCGATACGCCGTCGGCAGCGACTACCACGGTGTCCTGCGCTCACGGCTCGAGGCGCTCGCGGGCGACCTGCGACGCGAAGGGATCGCGGCCGGGGAGACCGCGTACGTCGACGATCGGCCGCTGGCGGAGCGCGCGTTGGCGGCGCGGGCAGGGCTCGGCTGGATCGGCAAGAACACGAACCTGCTGACGCATCGGTCGCAAGGTTCCTGGGTGTTCCTGGGCGCCATCCTCAGTTCGGCCGAGCTTCCGACCGATGAGCCGATTCGGTCCAGCTGCGGCGCCTGCACCCGGTGTCTCGCCGGCTGTCCGACTGGCGCGCTGGTCGGGCCGCGCACCATCGACGCGCGCCGTTGCATCAGCTACCTGACGATCGAGCACCCGGGACCGTTCGACGATTGGGAGGCCGATGCGATCGGCGACTGGATCTTCGGCTGCGACGTCTGCCAGGAGGTATGCCCGGTCAACGCGGACGCCGATGACGGCGGACCGCTGCTCGTCCCGTTGCTGCCGCTGATCGACTGGCTGCTGGGACTCGGTGGCCGCGCTTTCGGGCGGGCGGTGGCGGAGACGGCGCTGACGCGGGCCGGGCGGCATCGGCTGCTGCGCAACGCGCTGGTGGCCCTGGGCAACGCGGGAGTGCCAAACGAGGCGTGGCCGCTGGTGGAGCGCGCGCGGCACGACCCGCGGGCCGAGGTGCGTGCCGCGGCGCAATTGGTTGCGGCGAAGGCTGCCAGCGCCTAGCGTGAACGTCAGTGTGATGTCGGCGTGGCCGCGCGATTGCCCCGGGAGCACGCATCGGCCATTGAGGGGCCTGCGCCCGGTCGTGATGTGCGGCACCGGCACATGGAGGCCAATGAGAAGGCCGCATCGGGCCTCAAACTGATTCTGCCTGGCCGATCGGTGCCGTGCCGGCATACGCGCGCGCCGCGACGGCGGCAAACAGGGCCTGCCTGGCCGATCGGTGCCGTGCCGGCATACGCGCGCGCCGCGACGGCGGCAAACAGGGCCTGCCTGGCCGATCGGTGCCGTGCCGGCACACCCAGGCCCGTCAACGGGACGCGGATCGCCGGAGGCGGGTGTCCCGGGCTATGCTGGCGGAGATGCCCCGCGTTGCCCCGTTCCGGGGCCTGCACTACGACCATGGCCGCTTCGGAGTCGATCCCGTGCCGCAACGGCTGCGCATCGAG
>JADLBB010000024.1 GCA_020848055.1 Chloroflexota bacterium
GAGTCGGTACGAAAGACCGGCCGGGTCGTGATCGTTCACGAGGCCCCGGTGCGCGGCGGCTTCGGAGGTGAGGTGGCGGCCGTGATTGCCGAGAGCGCATTCGGCTTCCTGAAGGCTCCGATCGTACGGGTCGGGGCGCCGTTCACGCCCGTACCCGCCAACCGTGGCCTGGAGAAGGACCACTTCGTGCCGAATGCCGAGAAGATCGCGGTCGCCGTCAACAAGGTGATCGCTGCGGAGGAATCGTGATGCCAGTCTCATCGGAGGGCGTGGTAGATACGACGACCATGCTCGATCTGCACCGCTGGATGGTGTGGGACAGGTTGTTGGACACCAAGCTGAACAACTCGTTCCGCGCGGGCAAGGTCATGAGCATGTTCCACTCGGCGTCCGGCCAGGAAGCTGCCGACGTCGGCGCGGTGCTTGCACTGCAGCCGGGCGACGCGCTGGTCCCGACCTACCGTGGGAAGGCCGTCTTCCTGATGCGCGGCATGGACCTCAAGTACCTGATCGCCGGCTCCTTCGGGAAGAAGGAGGGCTTCGGACAGGGCCGCAGCATGACCAGTTCGCATGCGATGGGTGACCGCTCGAAGGGCCTGCTGCCCATGCAGGGTGGACTCGGTGGGGCGGTGGCCAACGCGACCGGCGCCGCGCTCGCCTTCAAGGTCGCCAAGCAGCCGAATGCGGCACTGTGTTGGAGCGGTGACGGCGCCTCGAACCGCGGCGACGTTCACGAGAGCATGAACCTGGCCGCGGTGCTGGGTCTGCCTGCCGTCTTCTTCTTCGTGAACAACGGCTGGTCGTTGAGCGTCCCCGCGAGCTATGGCGTTTCGGTCGAGCATCTCTCGCAACGAGCGGCGTCGTACGGGATGCGTGGCATCACCATCGACGGCACCGATCCGGTCGAGGTCTACCGCACCGTGGGTGAGGCTCTGGAGCGAGCCCGGCACGACCGCGAACCATCCGTGGTGGAGGCAATGGTGCGGCGCGGGGGCGCGCACAGCGTCAACGATCCGGACTCCTACCGTACCGACGCCGATCGCGAGCGGGACCGCGTCGAAGATCCGGTCATGAAGTACCAAGCATCGCTCATCGGACGCGGCCTGCTCGACGACGCCACCGCGGCTGCGCTTTGGAAGGACATCGAGGTGCAGATCGACGAGGCGATCGCCTACGCCGACGCATGCACCGAGCCGGGCCTGGAAGATCTCCTGGCGGGCGTGTACGAGGAGGAAAGCTAGCCGTGGCCTCTCAGATAGTTCGTGTGCCGGCCCTCGGTGCAGCAATCGCAAACGTCACCATCATCCGGTGGCTGGTCACCGAGGGAACTTCGGTGGCGCAGGGTGATCCGCTGCTCGAGGTCGAGACCGACAAGATGAACATGGAGATCCCCGCCGACCGAGGCGGCGTGCTGCACAGGATCCTGGCGGCGCCCGGCACGGTCACCGTCGATGGCCAGCCCCTGGCCATAATCGGCGACGCCGATGATGACGTCGGTGACCTGGCTGCCCAGGCGCTGGCAGAACTCGGTGGGTGATGCAATCTCGAGCATCTGGACAGTTAGTGGAGCCATCACGCATGACCCAGGACAGCAGTGATCGAATTCCGCCGTGGGCCAACATCTACCAGATCGGCGTCGTTGTCAGGGACATCGAGCGCGCGAAGTCATTCTACGAGGCGCTTGGAATCGGGCCGTTCGAGGAGGGCCCGTCAGCCCACGTGTTGGACCGCCGGATTCATGGGCAGGCTTCGCCGTCCACGATCGTCAGAGGCGCCACGACACAGCTCGGGCCGATCGAGCTCGAACTGCTGGAGCCGGTGGCGGGGCCGAGCGTGCAGCGTGAGTTCCTGGATCGCAATGGCGAGGGCGCCATACACATCTGCGCCATCACCGATGACCTGGCCGCGGACATCAAGTGGATGGAGTCCCGTGGTTTCGCGGTGACTTCCTACGGACGCATGGAGGACGGCACCGAGTTCGCCTATTTCGACACGGCCGGGACCGGCGGACTGGTGCTCGAACTGGGCCAATACGGGCCGAAGGCTCCGACACCGGAGTAGGGGCCGGCGCTGATATCGGCTGGCGCCGGGCCTCGGTTGACTACACTTGGCGCAGATTCCGCCGCCGGAGACCAATGCGACCGATGCCACCACGCGCGCCTCGCCCCGAGGACCTTTACGACCTGCGCGTCCCCGTTGACCTGGAGCTGTCGCCCGACGGGCGGCAGGTCGCCTTCGCCGTCAAGGCCGTGGCGCCGGGCAAGGACGGATACCGCACCTCGCTCTGGATCGCCCCGGCCGACGGGTCCTCGCCGGCCCGCCAGTTGACGGTCGGCGCGCGGAACGACACGCAGCCACGCTGGTCGCCTGACGGTCGCAGCCTGGCCTTCATCTCCGACCGTGGGGCCGTCCTGCAGGCCGGCGGGGGAGGCGCCAAGCCCGGCAAGGCGGAGGCGCCCAAGGAGGGCGGCAGCCAGGTCTGGCTGCTGCCCTTCGCCGATGGTGGCGAGGCGCGCCAGCTGACCGATCTGCCCAAAGACGTCGAGGGCCTGGCCTGGTCGCCCGACGGCCGTCGCCTGGCGATCGTCAGCACCGCTGCCTCGGCCGAGCCGGAGCGCAAGCCGGATCGCAAGCCCGACGATCCGCCGGCGCCCGACACGCGACTGATCGATCGCCTTGGCTACCAGTTCAACGGCGCCGGCTTCGTCAACGAGCGGTTCACGCGCCTGTGGACCGCGGATGTCGCGACGGGCAGCGCCGAACTCCTGACCCGTGGCGATCACCACGATGCCGATCCGCAGTGGTCGCCCGACGGCCGGCACATCGCGTTCGTGTCGGACCGCCACCCGAACCCCGACCTCGGCTGGCGCAGCGACATCTATGTCGTGGGAGCCAGCGGGGGAGCGGTGCGCCAGGTCTCGCCGGGCCGCGGTCGCCAGGCATGGGGCGGCCCGAGCTGGTCGCCCGACGGCAAGTCGATCGCCGCCATCGGCAATCGCGACTGGAAGCGCGGTGTCCTGCCGCAGCCGTCGCTGTGGCGCATCCGGGTGCGCGACGGCCACGCCGACGACCTCCTGGCCGAAGCCGACCTCGACACGACCCCGGGCATGAACTCCGATCTGGTGGGCGCCCAGGTGGGCCGGCCGCGCTGGACGGCCGACGGCCGATGGGTCGTCTTCGCCGCGCCGGTCGAGGGGTCCCTCGAGCTGTGGCGGGTCGAAGCCGATGGCGGACGGGTCGAGCGGTTGACCCGCGGCCACCAGTTCCTGGCTCGCCAGCACCTGGTTCCGTTGCCGCGCGGTGGGGCGCGGGTTGCGGTCGTGCGCACGACCGCCACGACGCCGCCGAACGTCGCGGTTGGCGACATCCCCGCCGGCCGCGTGTCCGGCAC
>JADLBB010000025.1 GCA_020848055.1 Chloroflexota bacterium
CCTCGGTGCTGGTGGGGACAACGACCAGGCCCGCGTACGGGGTCCCGTCATCCACGCCGATCACGAAGGCCGCGTCATCGATCCACGCCGCAAGGTCGGCGAGCTCGCCACCCAGCGCGGCCCCGAGCATGTCGTCGTCGGTACCGGTCGCCGGCGCGGCGCTGGCACTCGACGCGGCTTCGTCCAGGATTGCCCCCAGGGCCGCGCCCAGGTTGACCGACTCGGAGTAGTACAGGGCAGTTCCGGGGACGTTGTCCGCCAGACCTCGGTCTCCGTTCTCGACCGCGAACGGCCCGGTCGGCTGGTCGGTCGCCACGTCGAGCCCGATGCGGTCACCGCCCGCGGTGACGGCCACGGCACCGCGCAGTGGCTGGTGTTCGAGGAGCGCATCGAGTGGGCCGGCGGACCCGTCACCGCCGGTCACCTCGTCCAGCGCGCTCGTCACGATGGAGGTGAGGTCGTACGTGGCGAACGCCAGCCAGTCCGATGGGAGGGCTGCGGCCATCTCGGCGATGCCATCGCGCCGCGCCAGCGTGCTCGCAGGGTCGGCATGTGCATCGAGCAGCGCGACGATCGAGGCCTCGTCCGTGCCGAGCAGCACCTGGTCGCCGGCCAGCGCGAAGGCGCCTGGCTCATCGCCGCCAACGACGTGGATGGTCGTCCCATCATGCTGCGTATCGGTCACCGGCGGGGCGCCGTCGAGGCTGCGCCAGCGGTCGATCGTGGCCTGTGCCGCCGATGCATCGGTCACGCCCAGCAGCACGACGGCCGGGGGCGTGCCCTTCGTCGATTCGTCGCCAGTCACGAGGGTCGCGTCGAAGCTGGTGACCGCGATGGCCAGGTGGCCGTCGAACCAGGGGGCGACGTCGCGCGACCAGGACGCATCGACGCCCTCGTCGGCGAGCATCCGGTCGAGGCGAGCGACGAGCTGATCATGCAGTGGCCGGTCGAGGTCGATGCCGTCGATCGGTCCGAAGCGGGCGAGCACCTCGCGCAGCGCCGCGTCCTGCGCATCCGACGGCTGCACGCGCACCTCGATGTACAACGGAGCCGACGCCGGTACGTAGGCGGCGGCCCCTCCCAACGGCACGCGACTGGTCAACAGGAAGCTCCCGGCGGCGACGCCGATCCCGATCGCGAGCACGGCAACAACGGCGACCGCGGCCGCCCTCCATGCGGTCATCGGCTTCGGTCCCTGGGGTTGAGCACGTCGAGCGTCCCTCCTGCCGGCCGGCACCATGCCGGCGTCGGGCGCCAGCGTACGACGGATGCCGCCGACTTGCATCTGCGACCATCGGGGCAGGACTCGCGGGCGCGCCCTGCGCTAGGCTCCACCCGATGTCCCCCACTGGCATGCTCGCCGGCATCATCGGCGCGCTCTCGTTCGGCGCCGGCGATTTCGCCGGCGCGTTCGCCGCTCGGCGAGCTGGGGCGCTGGTCGTGGTGGCTGGGGCCCACGCGGTCGGCCTGGCGGCACTGGTGGTCGGCGTGCTGGTCGTTCGGCCGCCGTTGCCCCAGATCGGTGCCATCGGCATCGGCCTGGCGGCGGGCGTCGCCGGCGTGGCCGGGTTGGCAGCCCTGTACCGCGGCATGTCGCTCGGCAACATGGGGCTGGTCACCTCGCTGGCCGGGGCGGGCTCCCTGGCGTTGCCGCTGGCGGCGGGGGTTGCGTTCGGAGCGACGATCACGCCCCTCCAGCTGCTGGGCGTGGCGTGCGCGGCGGCGGCGGCGGCAGCGGCCGGCGGGGCGTCGAGCGATGCCGTCGGACGCCATGCGCTGCTGCTGGCGGCAGCAGCAGCCGTCAGCTTCGGTGCGTGGTACGTGCTCCTCGACCTTGCGGCACGGGCAGGCGATCCGCTGTGGGCGCTGTCGTTCAGCCGGGCCGGGTCGGCGGCGATCGCGGCCGGCGTCGTGGCGGTGCGCGGCTTGGACCGCTCACGCGTGCCCGTGGGGATCGTCGTCGCCGCGGGATTGTTCGACGTGGGCGGCAACGTGATGTACGTGATCGCCCGCGAGCTCATCCATCTCGGGCTGGCCGCGGCGCTGGTCGGGCTCTACCCGATCGTCACGATGCTCCTCGCCCGGGCAGTGCTCGGGGAGCATCTGCCACGGCTTGGCCAGGTGGGCGTCGGATTGGCGATGCTGGGCATCGTCCTGATCTCGCTCGGCGCGTGACGCGAGTCGCCTGGCGCGGGTCGCCTGGCGCGGGTCGCCTGCCGCGGGTCGCCTGGCGCGGTCGAACCGCCAGTCCGGTAAGCCGCCGGTAAGCGGCCGGTAAGCGCTGATGGAGTCAGATGGCAGAGCCGACCCGCGAGCGCCCTGCTCGCCGGAGGCCCCCAATTCGAGGTGCCACACCATGCCCGGCCATCGGTCTCCGACCATCGTGCTCAAGACCGCAGCACGGATCGCGAGCGCCCTGGCGCTCGCCCTCATCAGCCTGGCCGCCACCGGTGGAGGTGACTTCCCGCGTCTCCTATGAGCCGCGGCGGCCGGCGCGACGCTCGACGCTATGATGGGTTCCTTCCCGCCCTCCCGCCGAGCCGAGCCGAGTCACCGACCACCGCATGACCTGGGATCGCGTCGCCATCGTCGAGCAACTGCTCGACCAACGCATCAGCACCGCCGAGCCGCCGGCCACGCGCCGAAAGGCCGACGAGCCCGTGCGCGACGGCAGCGACCTCACCGTGGCCGCCGCGCTGGGCCTGCTGGAGGACCAGCTGGCCTCCCGGCAGATGGACGTGGCGGCGCGCGAATTGAAGAAGACGAACCGCAGCTTCTACACCATCGGCTCCGCCGGGCACGAGAACAACGCGGTCGTCGGCGCTCGGACGAGGATCGACGACCCGGCGTTCCTGCATTACCGCTCAGGCGCCTTCTTCATGGCCCGTGCCCGGAAACTCGCCGGCAGCACGCCGGTGATGGACACGATGCTCGGGGTGGTGGCATCGGCGGAGGACCCGATCGCACAGGGCCGACACAAGGTGTGGGGCAGCCGCGCCATGTGGATCCCGCCGCAGACGAGCACGATCGCCAGCCACCTGTCCAAGGCCATGGGCCTCGCGTTCAGCCTGGCGCGCGCACGCCGGGTCGGGGTGGCGACCGAGCTGCCCGACGACGCCATCGTGGTCTGCTCGTTCGGCGACGCCAGCGCCAATCACGCGACGGCGCTGTCGGCCATCAACACCGCGCGCTACGCGGTGCGCATGGGCCTGCCCATGCCGCTGCTGCTGGTGTGCGAGGACAACGACACCGGCATCAGCGTGCCGACGCCATCGGGCTGGATCGCCGAGACCTACGGCAACCAGCCGCACCTGCGATATGTCCTCGCCGACGGCGAGATCGACGCGGTGTGGGAGGCGGTTGGCACCGCCATCGACCACGTTCGCAGCACCCGGCAGCCGGCCTTCCTCCACCTGCGCACCGTTCGCCTGTGGGGACACGCCGGCAGCGACGCCGAGCAGACGTACCGTTCACTCGAGCAGATCGCCTCGGTCGAGGCGCGCGATCCGCTGGCCCGCAATGCCGCTCGCCTGATCGAACTGGGCGCCACGACGCCCGAGGAGCTGGCCGACCTGGTGCGCGAGACGCGCGAGCGCGTCCTGGCGGTCGCCGAGGAGGCAGCCGGGCGACCGCGCCTGGAGACGACCGACGACGTGGTCGGGCCGATGGCGCCCTACCATCCCGATCGCGTGCGCGCCCGCGCTGCGGAGCCGGTGCTGCCGGCGGAGGCCAGGCGTGAGGCGTTCGGCGGCACGCTGCCCGAGGACGCGACGACGCCCAACGCCCGGACGCTGGCGGGCTGCCTGAACGCGGCGCTGGCCGACGAGCTGCTGCGCCGGCCAGAGCTGCTGCTGTTCGGCGAGGACGTGGGACGCAAGGGCGGCGTGTACAACGTGACCAACGGCCTGGCCAAGCGCTTCGGGCCGGCCCGCGTGTTCGACACGCTGCTCGACGAGACGAGCATCCTGGGGATCGCGCAGGGGGCGGCGCAGATCGGCCTGCTGCCGGTGCCGGAGATCCAGTACCTGGCCTACATCCACAACGCGCTGGACCAGTTGCGCGGTGAGGCGGCCTCGCTGCGCTTCTTCAGTTCCGGCCAGTTCGCCAACCCGATGGTCGTGCGCGTCGCCGGACTGGCCTACCAGAAGGGGTTCGGCGGCCATTTCCACAACGACAACTCGGTCGGTGCCCTGCGCGACATCCCGGGCCTGGTGTTGGCCGTACCGTCGCGTGGCGACGATGCCGCGCGCATGTTCCGCGGCGCCGTCGCGATGGCGGCAGAGGACGAGCGCGTCGTGGTCTTCCTGGAGCCTATCGCGCTGTACCACGAGAAGGATCTGCATGCCGATGGCGACGGTGGCTGGCTCAGCGACTACCCGGCTCCGCCCGAGGTGCTGCTGCCGGGCGAGGTCGGCATCGGCGGCCGGACCGAGGGTGATGCCGACCTGCTGCTGGTCAGCTACGCCAACGGCTATCGGCTGGGCCTGCAGGCCGCCCGACAGTTGGCCGACGAGCACGACCTGCGCGCGCGGGTCATGGACCTGCGCTGGCTCAACCCACTGCCGTTCGAGGCAATCCGCGCCCACGCCGCCGAGGTCGGCAGCGTGGTGGTGGTGGACGAGTGCCGCTCCACCGGCGGCGGCGTGGCCGACGCGATCATCGCGAACCTGGCCGAAGGCCGGATCGGCCGGCGGCTCGGATCGGTCCGTGCGGTGGATTCGTTCGTTCCGCTCGGCCCGGCAACGAGTGCGGTCCTGGTCGGCGTCGACCAGGTTGTGGCCGCAGCACTGGCCGCTGTCGATCGTCATCGGGCCGGCGGGGCCGCTCGATGAGCCGGGCCGCGGTCGTCTTCCCAGGCCAGGGCGCGTACGGGCCAGGCTCGCTCGGCTCGTTGAGCGGCAGCCATCCGTGGGTGCGCCGTGCAGACGACCTGCGCGCCGACCTCGGCCTGGAGCCGCTGTCGGCCCTCGACGCCGCCAAGCGCTTCGACCCGGCCCGCCACCTGCGGCCGTCGAATGCCTGGCCGATGATCATGCTGGCGGGGCTGCTTGACGCCGAGCGCATCGCTGACGATCACGAGGTGGTGGCAGTCACGGCCAGCTCCACGGGCTGGTACACCGCCCTGGTCGCGTCGGGAGTCCTCGGGATCGACGACGCCATCGCGCTCATCCAGGCCCTGGCCGCAGCAGCCGAGGCGCCGCTGCCCGGGGGAGGCACGCCGGCCGAGATCATCTACCCATTGACCGATGATGCCTGGCAGCCGGTCGATGAGCGCATCGATCGGCTGGACGACGCCCTTGACGCGGCCGGCAACGAGGTCCACGTGGCGCTCGACCTGGGCGGATTCGTCGTCCTGGCCGGCGCCGAGCCGGCCGTCGCGCAGGTCGCCGATGCGCTGCCGCCGGTCACGGGCGGATCGCGATCCTATCCGGTACGACTTGCGGCGCCAGCCGCCTGGCACACCCCCATGCGAGCCGATGCCATCGCGGCGGCGGCCGCGTCGCTGCGCCCGATGACCTGGGAGCGCCCCAACGTGACGCTGGTGGACGGCCGCGGCGCTCGGTTCACGCCGTGGTCCACCGACCCCGACGACCTGGCCGAGCAGTCGATCCATCGCCACGGCGCGATGACCTCCGACCTGGCCGCAGGCCTGCGCGTCATCCTGCGCGAGTACGCACCCGATGTCGTGCTGCTCGCCGGACCCGGTGGCTCGCTCGGCGGAGCATGTGCCCGGATCGTCGTCATGGAGGGTTACCGTGGGCTCCGCACCCGGTCCGCCTTCGAGGCCGCTCAGTCCGGCCCCGGCGCGGTGCTGCTCGCGCTCCGGCGGTGAGCGGTTGGCCGGAGCGAGTGGTCGAGTTGCGCGCGCCGCTGGACCTGGGCGCCACCCTGGCGCCGCTGGTGCACGGGCGCGGCGATCGGACGGTCGTGTTGACGCCCTCCGAGGCATGGCTCGCGGTCCGCACGCCGAGAGGCCCGGCGACACTGCGCCTGGTCCATGGCGAGGGTCGCGTGCACGCCGTCGCCTGGGGCACCGGGGCCGAGCATGCGCTGGCAGGAGCGCCCGAGCTCATCGGCGAGTGTGACGAATCTTCACGCCTGGTGGCGGTCCATCCGGTGATCGCCGATCTGCAGCGCCGCCACCCCGGCCTGCGATTGCCGCGAACCGGACGTATCCTCGCAGCCCTGGTGCCGGCCGTCCTGGAGCAGAAGGTGACAGGCACCGAGGCGTTCCGCGCCTACGGCGCGCTGCTGCGCCTCCACGGCGAACCGGCACCAGGTCCGAATGGTGCATTGCGGCTGCCGCCCGACCCGCGGACCCTGGCCGGCCTTCCGTATCACGCCTGGCACAGCCTGGGCGTGGAGCGGCGTCGGGCTGACGTCATCCGTGGCGCGGCCGCACGTGCGGACTGGCTGGAGGCGGCCGCCACCGACACCGACCTGCTGGACCGACGGCTGCGCTCGCTCCCGGGCATCGGCCCATGGACGTCAGCAGAGGTGCGACGCGTGGCGCTCGGCGACCCGGACGCCATCAGCATCGGTGACTACCACCTCGCCAACGTCGTGGCCTGGGCACTCGCCGGCGAGCCTCGCGCGACCGACGAGCGGATGCTCGAGTTGCTGGCCCCATATGCCGGGCAACGCGGCCGCGTGCAGCGACTGCTCGAAGTTGGCGGCATCATGGCGCCCCGTCGCGGGCCGCGGATGGCGCTGCGCAGCATCGCTGAGATCTGAGCCGGCGCCGATCTGTTGGCGTCCCCGGCAGGATTCGAACCTGCGACATGCCGCTTAGAAGGCGGCCGCTCTGTCCTCTGAGCTACGGGGACCCGCCGGCAAGCATACCGATGCGAGCGATGGCTCTCCAATCGGCGCGCGGCGCATCGGCCGTTCGCTAGACTGACCCCGACATGGCAGACGAACCGATCATCACGCCGGTCCAGCTGCAGCGCACGCAGATGGACATCGACCGCGAGCTGCTGCGCGACGAGGACCTGCTGAACGAGGAGCACCTGCGCCGCATGGACCAGGTCATCCTGCGCCGCAACCTCGACCACGCGCGAATCACCAGCCGCAAGCTGAGCCTCGAGCTTCAGCAGTACGTCCACCTCTACACGCCCGAGGCCAACGAGCTCCGCCGGCGAATCGAGAAGTACATGGTCATGGAGCGCATGATCGAGCGCGAGATGGCCCGCCGCCACACTTACTGAGCAGACTCCCGCTGGCGCACCCGGTCCGCGAGCGGGAGCACGTATCGCGTCGCGACCAGGCTGTAGAAGGCCACCGAAACGCTGAGCAGCGGCGCCACCAGGGCGGTCGAGACGGCGAGGAAGGTCGCCAGCAGCAGCGTCAGGGCCAGCATCGGTCCGGGGCGAACCAGGGTGACGTACAGCGCCAGTCGAAGCCGGGCGCGCAGTCCGGCGGGACCCTCGACGTCCGCCACGATCGGCCAGGCCGCAACCGATCCCATGGCCAGCACGGCCAGGCCGTACAGGGACAGCACGCTCAGGATCCAGCCCAGCGGGCCGCCGAGGTTGCCCCCGGTCACGAGGTTGACGCTGAACACCACGGCCAGCACGGCGGAGATCGACCCCAGGCCGAGGGCCGGTCCGGCAAGCTCACGCATGGAGCCGATGAAATCGCCGAAGCTCACCGCGCGACCACGGCAGGCGAGCGCCGCCATCCGATGCAGGCCGGCCAGGGGAATGGCCAGGATGCCGACCGCCAACAGCAATGGCGGCCAGCGCACGGCACCCAGCAGCAGCAACGCGAGCAGCGCACCGAAGACCACGTTGGCCGGCACGACGCGCCACGAGTTGAAGTAGAAGTCGCTCGCCGCATCACGCACGGCGCGCCCGATGTTCGGCGGGGAGCGCCGCTCGGCGGTCGTCGCGTCGCCGTCCAGCTCCGGACTCAACGCGTGCATCTCCTCATCCCTTGACGCCGGAGGCCGCCACCCCCTCGACGAAGTAGCGCTGGAAGAAGACGTATAGCACGATGATCGGGACGGTGGCGATGACTACCGTCGCCATCAGGGGCGGCCAGTTGGTGGCCAGGCCGCCCGCCAGGCGGAACTGCGTAAGGCCCAACGGCAGGGTCCAGTGCGACTGGTCCGAGCTGAGGAACACGGCCGGCCAGAACAGCCCGTTCCACGACCCCTGGAACGACAGGATCGCCACCGCGGCAACGGCCGGCATCGCGAGCGGCAGGATGACGCGCCAGAACGTGGTGATGAAGCCGGCGCCATCGATCCGGGCGGCCTCCTCGAGGTCCACCGGGATGGTCAGGAAGTACTGGCGCAGCAGGAAGATGCTCGACGCCGATACGATCCCGACCAGCACGACCGCGACGTACTGGCCGAAGCCCGCGGTCAGGCCGACGCCGCTGAACAGGATGTACACCGGGACCAGGCGCAGCTGGTCGGGAATCATGAGCGTGGCCAGCACGGCCAGGAAGAGCAGGTCGCGGCCGGGGAAGCGCAGGCGGGCGAACGCGTAGCCGGCGGTCGCGCCCAGCAGCACGTTGGTGAGGGTGATGACGGCGGCGATCACCGCGCTGTTGAGGAAGAGGACCACCACCGAGGGCTGAAGGTGATTGAGGGCGAAGTCCCAGGCCTCGAGCGTGAACGGATCGGGCACCAGGGTCAGCTGGGTGGAGTCGGGCAGGGTCTTAAACGAGGTGATGATCGTCCAGCCAAACGGGATGCAGGTGATGACCGCGTAGCCGATGAGCAGGGCGTACGCCACGCCACGCCGCAGCCTGCGCCCACGGGCGCCGGGCAGCGGGGCCCGATCGATGGATTCGTTCATGCGGGGCCGCCGCCGAAGATCCGGCGCTGCAGCAGCGTGGCGCTGAAGATGATCGCGAACAGGACCATGCCGACGGCCGCCGCGTAGCCGGGATCGATCTGGATGAACAGCGCGTTGTACAGGTACAGGACGATCGTCATCAGCGAGTTGGCGGGATCACCATTGGGGCCGCCGGCGATGAACGCCTGGTCCCACAGCTGCAGGCCGCCGATGACGCCGACTGTGGCCACGAAGAAGTGTGCCGGACGCAGCAGGGGGAAGGTGACGTGCCAGAAGGCCTGCCACGCGTTGGCCCCGTCGATGGCAGCCGCCTCGTACACCTCGCGGCTGATCGACTGCAGCGAGGCGAGGTAGAACAGCATGAACGTCCCCGAGGTCGTCCACGCGTTGAGCAGGATGACCGACTGGAGGGCCGTGCGGTAGTTGCCGATCCAGTTGTGGTCGGGCGCGTATCCGAACAATGCGAACAGCGGGTTCAGGCCAATCGCGCCGCGGATCCCGTTGAACAGGCCGTCGGGCGAGGCGAGGAAGATCCAGATGGTGGTGATCGCAGCCGAACTGGCGATGGCCGGAAAGTAGTAGGCCGCCCGGAAGAATGTCTGGCCGCGAATCTTCTGGTTGACGATGACCGCCAGGAAGAGCCCTGCCGCCATGGTCAGCGGCACCCAGATGACGGTGTAGTACAGCGTGTTGCCGATGGCCGCGATGAAGACGGGGTCCGACAGCAGCTTCTGGAAGTTGTGCAGGCCCACGAAGGCCTCGGGGCCGCTCCGAATGTTCCAATCCCAGACGCTGATGTAGGCCGCGTAGACGAACGTGCCAATCGAGAGCGCCAGGAAGAAGACCATCGGGATGGCGATGAGGCCGTAGCCGGCCAGCGCCTCGGCGCGCGCGTCGATGCGACCCCGCTTGAGTGCCGCCTGCGCCATCGCCGCCTCCTTCGATGCGTGCGGGGCTCCGGCCGACGCTCGCGCCGGCCGGAGCCTTGGTTGCTAGTTCCCCAGCTGCGCGGTGATCGAGGCCGCCGTGGCCGAGACCACCGGGCCTGCCGAGTATGTGCCGTTCTGGATCTCAAGCGTGAACGCATCCTGGAATGCCTTCTGGATGTCGTTGTAGCCCTTGATGAACCCAGAGCCCGGCCGAGCGTAGTCGGCACCCTTCACGATGATGTCGAACCCGGCCGGCACCGGCACGTCGCTGCGTGACGGGACGGCGATGCCGCCACCGGTCCAGATCGCCATGCCAGCGGGGCCGGTCAGGTACTGCATCAGCACCCAGGCCTGGTCCTTGTTGGCGCTGTCAACGCCGATGCCGTAGGCGGCGGTGTAGCTGATCGTGACCGGCTCGCCGATGCTGCCAACCGGCATCTCGGCGAAGTTCCACTTGATGTCGGGGAACGTCGAGTCCATGTAACCCTTGAGCCAGCCGCCCTCGAAGGCGATGGCCACGTCACCCTTGCCCAGGGCCTCGCCGCACCAGCCGTCGCCCATGTCGGCGGCCGTCTTGCCGAGCCCGTTCTTGAACAGGTCCATGTACCACTGCACCGAGGCCTTCGAGGCATCCGTGCTGATCGCCTCGGCGGTTCCATCGGCGTTCACCAGTTCGCCACCCTGGGCGTACATGAAGCCGAGTCCTCGATCGAGGCCCGGGTTCAGGCACATCGGCGCCTTGAGGTTGCCGGTGCCCTTCAGGCTGGTGGCCAGGTTGACGAGGTCATCCATGGTCGTCGGCGGCGTCGGCACGAGGTCCGAGTTGTAGCCCATGGCGATGGTGTTGCCATCCTTGGGCAGGCCATAGATCTTGCCGTCGGGCGCCGTGAAGATGTCGAGGTACTTCGGGAAGAAGGCGCTGGTGTCAAAGCCCTGCCGGTCGATGTACTCGTCGAGCGGCTGGAGGAAGCCCTCGTCCACCCAATCCTGGGCGTACTCCGCATTGACATAGAACAGGTCAGGCGGGTTGTGGCCACCGAAGCGGGTGATCATCTGGGCGCGATAGTCGCCGGCAATGACCTCCTGGGTGACCTTGATGTTCGGATACTCAACCGAGAAGGCGGCGAGCGCCGAGGCCAGCGCGCTCTGCTCGGCCGGCGACGACGACCACTGGCCGATCGTCACCTCGCCGGACACGCTGTGCGGATCCCAGGGAGCCGCGCTGGCCGGCGCCTGCGACGCAGGTGCCTGCGAGGCGGGAGCCTGCGAGGCCGCCGACGGAACCGGCGTGGCGTTGTTGCTGCTGCAGGCGGCCAACAGCACGCCTCCGATCAGCAACGTGGAAAAACGACGAAGCATGTTGTGTTTCCTCACTACGTTGACCTTGACCGAAATCGGTGAACGGCTGGTGCTTGGCTGGCGCTTCACCTCGCCAGTCGGCTTGCTTCGGGGTCGGTGCTGGATCGAATGACGAGGGTCGGCCGCAACAGCACGTTGGTGGCCGGCGGTTCGCCAGGCTCGTGTGCCTCGCCTCGGCGTGAGCCCTTGCGCTCCAGGTGCTTGAGCAGCATGCGCACCACCGTGCGCCCGGCCTCCTCGATGGGCTGGCTCAGGCTGGTCAGTTCGAATCCCGGCAAAGCGGCGAAGGGCGTGTCGTCGAAGCCGACGACCGCCACGTCGCGGCCCGGGGCGAGGTTGCGCCGCGCTACGGCGCGCAGGGCTCCGAGCGCCACGGTGTCGCTGACGCAGACGAGGGCAGTCGGCGGCTCTGGTCCGCCGAGCAGGCGGCTGGCCATGGCGTGGCCCTCGGCCATGGACTCGGTGCCGCGCGCCACGAGGCTGGGCACCCCCAGGCGCTCGCAGGCGGCGAGGTAGCCACCGAGGCGGTCGTCCCCGACCCCGGACCCGCGCGGCCAACCCAGGAAGGCGATCCGTCGATGACCGAGACCGTGGACGTGATCGACGGCCGCCGCCACCCCCGCGGCACCATCGACGTCGACCCATGCACCAGAGTCGTCGTCGTTCCAGGTGCGTCCGAACGCGACGAACGGGATGCCCCGCTCCATCAGCCACGCCTGGCGCTCGTCATTCACGACCGTCTCGGACAGGGCGAAGCCATCCACCGCCTGCTGGGCCATGAGCTCGGCATAGCCATCGAGTCCGGCGGGGCCCGCCGGGGCCGTGAAGAGCAGGACGTGGAAGCCACGCGCCGACGCCGCATCCGCGATGGCATGCACGAATCGGTCGAGCACCGGGTTCAGGCGGTTTGGGACGGCCGGCGGAACGCAGAAGCCGATGGCCCGGCTGGCCCTGGTCCGCAGCGAGCGCGCCATCCGATTCGGGCTGTAGTTGAGCGACTCAATGGCCGATTGGACGCGTGCTCTCGTCGGCGGAGCCACCCGATCGGGGGCGTTGATGACGTTCGAGACAGTCTGCCGCGACACCCCCGATGCCGCTGCGACGCTCTCCAGCGTGGGACTCCTGCGCCCGGTTGCCATCCGTGCCTCGTTCCCGTGCTTGGAACGATCTAACGTCACCGCAACGGTTCGTTTGATCGTTCAACTGTAGGTGCTAAGGTAGTAAACGGCCGATCTCGCCGTCTGTCAAGGGGTTAGGCTCTTGGCCTGCCCAGCACGATCACGAGGAAGAACAACGCGACCATGGCAACCCACCCCACCCCGGGCACCGTGGTACCGGCGCATCAGCCATATCTGCATGACCTGGCCGTGGTGGTGGCAGCTCCGACCGCCGTCCTGTCCGGGATGGATGGCCAGATCAGGGCCGGCGGTGCCCAGGGCGTCCTGTCAGGGGATCGCCGCGTCCTGTCCGAGCTGAGGGTGGAGATCGATGGCATCGAGCCATACCCGGTCGGACATGCGTTGATCGGGGCTGATGAAGCGCGATTCGTGGCCATTCTGCGCGACCTCGGCGACAAGGGGCTGGACCCGACCGTGCGCCTCGAGCGGACCAGACACGTGCGGCCGAGCGGACTGAGCGAGCGGCTGCGAATCGACAGCTCCGCACGGGTGCCGATCCGGGCGACGCTGTCGGTCGCCCTCTCCGCAGACTTCGCCGGCATCGGCGAGGTCAAGGCCGGCCGCGGGGGCGCCGCGATGCGCGGCGCGACGACGCCGGACGGAATCTGCTGGGCTGACGACGAGACGACGGTCGAGGTGCACGCCAGCGGGGGCGCGGTGGTGAGCGCCGACCGCCTGAGCTGGCAAGTCGACATCGCTGCGCACGAGGCCTGGGAGGCGACGATCGACGTCACCGCCACCGAAGCCCTGGCCCCGCCGGGCACGTTCGTCGCCGCCCCGGGCGCCGCTCTGCCGGATCACGTCGCGATGGTTGGTCCGCCGGCGCTCGTCGAACTGGTCAACCGTGGGGTGAGAGACGTCCGAGCGTTGGCGCTGGCTGACCCGCAAGTGACGTCCGACACGTTCATCGCAGCCGGTGTTCCATGGTTCCTGACCCTGTTCGGCCGTGACTCGCTGTGGGCGGCGCGCTTCAGCCTGCCACTGGGAACCGATCTGGCGGTCGGCACGCTGCGGACCCTGGGCCGGCGCCAGGGCCGACGCAATGATCCGGAGACCGGCGAGGCACCGGGCAAGATCCTGCACGAGGTACGGCGTGGTGCTTCACGCACCGGTCTGCCGCCGACGTACTTCGGCAGCATCGACGCGACGGCGCTGTGGGTGTGTCTCCTGTACGACGCGTGGCGCTGGGGCCTGTCGGGCGACGACGTCATCGGTCTGCTCGACCCGCTGGAGGCCGCCCTGGGTTGGATGACGACCGCGGCCGACGCCGATGGCGATGGCTTCCTGGAATACCTGGACACCAGCGGCCGGGGCCTCGCCAACCAGGGTTGGAAGGACTCCGGAGACTCCATCCAGTTCCCGGACGGCAGTCTGCCCACCGGAGCGATCGCGCTGGTCGAGGCCCAGGGATACGCCTACCACGCCGCCATCGGCGGCGCACGAATGCTCGAGTCCTTCGGCCGACCGGGCGCCGATCGACTGCGGCAATGGGCCCTTGAGTTGCGCGAGCGATTTCGTCAGACGTTCTGGGTGTCCGATGCACGCGGCCGGTTCCCTGCAATCGCCCTGGACGGTTCAAAGCGGCCGATTGGCACGGCAACGTCCAACCCGGGGCACCTCCTCGCGACTGGCATCCTCGACCCCGATGAGATTGCGAGCATCGCCGCGCGGTTGAGCGAGCCAGACCTCGATGGCGGCTACGGGCTGCGGACGATGAGTTCGGACGTCGCCGGGTTCAACCCGCTCGGCTACCACACCGGATCGGTCTGGCCGCACGACACGACGATTGCGGTCGGGGGGTTGGCCGCAACCGGACATGCCCGGGTCGCAGCTTCGCTGGCGGGCGGGCTGATGCGCGCCGCGCCCACCTTCATGCACCGCCTTCCCGAACTGTTCGCCGGGACCGATGCGCGCGCGGGCGACCCGGTGCTTGCCTACCCGGCCGCCTGCCGGCCGATCGCCTGGGCGGCCGCAGCACCGATCGCCCTGCTCCAGGCGGCTCTCGGGATTGACCCCGACGTTCCCGCAGGCCGGCTGCGCGTCGCGCCGCACGCGGCCTTCTCTGCGTGGTTCCCGTTGCGGATCGGTGGACTGCGCATTGCGGGCCAGCACCTCAGCGTGGCCGTCAGCACCGACGGCCGCACCACTGTCGAGACCGACGCGCCGATTGCAGTTGAGGCAGGCGACGCCTCGTAATCCACCAACCAGGCGGCCATGGCCACGAGAAGGGCCCCACCCGGGCACGGGCGGGGCCTTCCGCAGGGCACGAACGGCGCAGACGACTGCTAGGCGATCGCCTGCGCCTCGAGACGTGGCGTCGTCGCTCCTCGATGGTCGTTCTGCTGCCGCTCTTCCGCCATCCCGGCCAGGACCGCCCGCGCCCACGACGCCAGGCGCGGCATCTCGAGCAGCGAGAAGGTCAGGCCGCGGACCTCGAGGGCCGCGTGATCCCAGCCATTGAACTCGCGACGAGCAGCGACTCCCCACATCTCGTCGTACAGCTCGGGCCAGGTCGCTCCGCGACGATCGTGGCAGTAGCGGATGAAGGCGGCGACATCCGGCGAGGGCTGTTCGGCCGATGTCTCGTGCCGCGGGACGGTGTCGGACACCAACGACCGCGAGGTCATGCGATGGCACCCTCCAGTGCAGGTGATGGTGAGGATGATTCCGTTGGTCGGTGAGCCTCCGACGAGGATGCACGACCGCGCCGGATCGTATGCCCGATCCGTGACGCGGCGATAGGGGTGTATCCACCAACTTGTCCACAACTTCGTCCACACCGGTCCCCGCCCGGTACCGATGGCGGTTCGGGCGTCGCATCGGTCGAGCCGGAGGCCTCCATCGGCGGGAAGCTCACGCTTCCAAGCGGGAGGCGGGATCGACGCAGCTACGCCGGGGTGGCCGCCGGCAGACCGTGGCCCCGTGGACTCCGTTCGTCGCCCGACAGCAGCCAGCGCCGGATGCCCGATGGCGCCATCGTGCCAACCACGCGGTCAAGGCCGAAGTACCTGCCGGCACCGATGGTGCCGATGAACGCGGTGACCAGCGCGTAGGTCAGGTGCTGGTTCACGATCCCGAACTCGAACTCCCAGGCGGCGACGAAGAACAGCAGCATCATCAGCGTGCCCATGGCCGCGCCGAAGCGCGTGAACAGGCCGAGGATGAGGCTGGCGCCGATCGCAATCTGGCCGAACGGCACGATGAAGTTGATGAACGACATCGCACCCCCGTTGGAGGCCAGGCCGACCCAGAGGTCATGCGTCGGGTTGAAGACGGTCCCCTCGGCAACCTCTCCGCTGACGAAGGGCCAGCCCAATGTCCCCGCGGTGGCGAACTTGAGAAAGCCTGCCGCGTCGAAGGGGTTGGGGCCCAGGACCTTCTCCAGGCCCGCCCACAGGAAGATGACCCCCACCACGATGCGCAGGCTGGCGATTGCCAACTCGTAGCGCCGACTCGTGACGACCATGTGCTGCCTCCTTCAATGAGTCCGAACTCGCGATAAACCTACGGGGCGCCGGCAGGTCGGTCGCGGGTCATCGGTCACTAAATCGGCAGTCCGTCCGGCACGGGCTCAGGAGGGCTCGATCCCCCACAGGTCGCCCAGCGTGAAACCCTCGGGGAACGGATCGTCGGGATCGACCACGAACTCGGTGCGACCGGTGATCCAGGC
>JADLBB010000026.1 GCA_020848055.1 Chloroflexota bacterium
AGCGACCGATCGTCGTGGTCGGTCACGGGGCCGATGCGGTCGAGGCCGCGCTGGCCGGTCGCGCCGCGACCGTTCGGCAGGAGCCGCAACGCGGCACGGCCGACGCCGTTGCGCTGGCGCTGGCGGCAGTGGATCCCGGCGCCGCCACGATCCTGGTGACCATGGGCGACGCGCCGCTTCAGCCGGCCGACCTGTTCACCGCGTTGTTGAGCGAGCGCTCGACCGGCGCCGCGGTGGTGCTGTTGTCAGCTCGGATACCGGACCCGACCGGATACGGGCGCATCGTGCGCGATGAAGTCGGCGGCCCGACCGCCATCGTCGAGGAGGTCGACGCCGACCCCGCCACGCGCGCGATCGACGAGATCAACGTCGGAACCTACGCGTTCGACGCGGGCTGGCTGCGCGACGCCATCGGCCGGGTCTCCCCGTCGGCGAGCGGCGAACTGTACCTGACCGACCTGCTGGCCCTGGCGCTGGCCGACGGGCGCGTCGCACGCGTTGTGACCGTCAGCGATGCCGCCGATGCGCTGGGCATCAACGATCGCGTGGCGCTGGCCGAGGCAGAGGAGCGCATGCGGCGCAGGATCGCCGTGGACCACATGCGCAACGGCGTCACGATCGTGGACCCTGCCACCACTCGCATCGACGCCGGCGTCGAGATCGGCCAGGACGCGCGCATCGAGCCGTGGACGATCCTGGCCGGCGACACGGTCATCGCGTCCGACGCTGTTATCGGGCCTAATGCCCACGTCCGCGACAGCCGCATCGGTCCGCGCACCAGCGTGTGGGCCAGCGTGATCGAGGCATCGACCGTGGCGGAGGACACCCAGATCGGCCCTTTCGCGCACCTGCGCCCCGGCTGCGAGGTCGGCCCGCGCTGCCGCATCGGCAACTTCGCCGAGATGAAGAAGACGCGGCTCGGCGCGGGCAGCCAGCAGCATCACTTCAGCTACCTCGGTGACGCCGAGATCGGCGAGAACGTGAACGTGGGCGCCGGCTCGGTCACCGCCAACTACGACGGCCGCGACAAGCACCGCACGACCATCGGTGACCGCGCCAGCCTGGGCGTGGACACCATGATGGTCGCACCGGTCACCATCGGCGCGGGCGCCACTACCGGCGCCGGGGCGGTCGTCACGCGCGACGTGGCGCCGGGGAAGACGGTGGTGGGCATGCCGGCGCGCCCGATCGAACTGCGTCGAGCCCGCGGTGCGAAATCGGTGCCGGATCGGAACTCGCTCGGAGGCGAATCAGCGCCGCCCGATGGACCCTAGCCGTCCCAGCGGCGACCAACGGTGGCTCGCATGAGCGAGCTGCTGATCGTCGTCATCCTGATCCTGCTCGGTGGCTTCTTCGCGGCCAGCGAGATCGCCCTGATCACCGTCAAGCGCCACCGGCTGGCCCAGCTGGCCGACGAGGGCAATCGATCGGCTCGCGTCGCTCGACGCCTGGTCGAGGATCCGAGCCGCTTCCTTGCCACGATCCAGATCGCGATCACGTTCCTGGGCTTCCTGGCCGGCGCCAGCGGTGCCGTCGCGTTCTCCGCCGGCCTGGGTGACTGGATCGCGGCGCTGCCGCTCGGGCTGGGTGACCAGACCGCGCACACGATCGCCTTCATCATCGTGACGCTCGTAATCGCCCTGGCCTCGATCGTCGTGGGCGAGCTGGTTCCCAAGACACTGGCGCTCAATTTCCCGGAGCGCCTGGCCCTGGCCGTGGCGCAGCCGATCGGCCTGCTCGAGCGCGCGCTGTCGCCGATCGTGTGGTTCGTCACGCGCCTCAGCTCGGTCCTGGTGCGCCTGGCCGGCGGCAAGGAGAAGCCGCAGGCGGGCTACCTGTCCACCGAGGAGCTCAAGATCCTGGTCGAGACCGGCTCCGAGCAGGGCGAGATCGAGGAAGAGGAGAAGGAGATGATCCATGGGGTCATCGAGCTCGGAGACACCGCCGTCCACGAGGTCATGGTGCCGCGCATCGGCATCCGTGCCGTCAACGTCGATGATCCGTTCGACGAGGTCGTGGACATGCTCGTGCGCGCGGGCCATTCGCGCGTGCCGGTGTTCGAGGACAACCTCGATAACATCATCGGCATCCTGTACGCCAAGGACCTGCTGCCGTACCTGAAGGGCAACGGCCGTGCGACCGGCGAGATCGATCTCCGCAAGCTGGTGCGCCCGGCCAACTACGTCCCGGAGTCCAAGCCGGTGGACGACCTGCTGCACGAGATGCAGGTCGCCAAGCGCCACATCGCGATCGTGGTGGACGAGTACGGCGGGACGTCCGGGCTGGTGACCATGGAGGACGTGGTCGAGGAGATCGTGGGCGAGATCCAGGACGAGTACGACACCGAGGTCGAGATGGTCGAGGACCTCTCGACCGACGAGGAGCTCGTCTTCCGCCTGGATGGCCGGGTCAGCATGGATGACCTGCGCGACCTGTTCGACCTGTCCGACGACGACGAGCCCGACGAGGACGCGTACGACACGGTCGGCGGGTTCGTCGTCCACCGCGTCGGTCGCATCCCGCTGCGTGGCTTCGAGCTGCCGTTCCGCGACGGAGTTCGCCTGGTGGTGGATGCATCGGAGCCCAGGCGCGTGGGCAGGGTGACCGCCAGCCAGCGACGCCAGTCGGATGGAGGCGCGGCCGATGCCGACGGAGTGCCCGACGAGGCGCCCGGCTGAACCTCAGGCCGCGATGAAGGCGTTGACGACCATGGCCAGCTCACCGCGCCGCTCGGGCGGGCAGGGCAGCAGTTCGAGCTGGTCGAGTGCCAGGTCCCGGTAGCGTCGCGCCTGGGCCTCGGCGTGCTCGCGCGCGCCTGACCGCTCCAGGATCCCGAGCACCTCGGCCACTTCGGCATCGTCCAGCGGGCCGTCACCGTCCGGCCCGCGGGCGTACAGTGTCCGCAGCCGCTCGCGGTCGCCGCTGGCGGCATGTGACAGCGCCCACACCACGGGCAGGGTCTTCTTGCGACGCCGAATGTCACCGGCCTCGGGCTTGCCGGACGCGGCCGAGCTCCAGAACGAGCCCTTGACGTCATCGGCAATCTGGAACGCCAGGCCGAGGTCGTAGCCGAAGCGGTGGTAGGCCCCGATGATGGCTGTATCGTCGGTGGCGAGGATGGCGCCGGCCTGGACCGACGCGCCGACCAGGGCCGCGGTCTTCTTGCCGATCATCTCCATGTAGGCCTCGACGCTGACGTCGTCGCGCCGCTCGAAGCTGATGTCGAGGTACTGGCCCTCGCACAGTGCCAGGCAGGTCTCGTCGTAGGTGCGCATCAGTTCGAGCACTCGCCGCTCGCTGAAGTGGCTCTCGAGCAGCGGATACAGCGCCAGCCGGCTGAGCGCGAACAGCGCATCGCCGGCGTTGATCGCGAGTGGGATGCCCCACACCGCCCACAGCGTCGGACGATGGCGTCTCTCGGCGTCGCCGTCCTCGATGTCGTCGTGCACCAGGCTGAAGTTGTGGCCCAGCTCCACGGCCGCGGCCCCGGGCAGAGCCTCGCGGTAGTCGCCGGTCAATGACTGGTAGGCCAGCAGCCCGAGCAGCGGCCGCATGCGCTTGCCGCGCCGGCTCGCGTCGCCGTCGAGCCCGAGGTGGTAGGTGAGCATCTCGTACAGCGGCCGGGCGTGGCCGCCGCGGGCGTCGAGGATCTTGGCCATCTCGACGTCGATCTCGGCCAGCAGGTGCGTAAACTCGGACGTGATGTCCACGCCCGAAGGGTACCCCACCTCCTCGAACAGCCGCGTCATCGTTCTCGACCTCCTCGAGATTCATGATACATCGGTGTAGCAGATTAATGAGAATGGCCCGATGAGCCCGCGACCGCGCGTCTACAAGACCGAGGCGATCGTGCTGCGCACGATGGAGCTGGGTGAGGCAGACCGAGTGCTCACCGTCCTCACGCCTCGCCTGGGCAAGCTGCGCGTCATCGCCAAGGGCGTGCGGCGCCCACGCTCGCGCATCGGCGGCGGGTTGCAACCGTTCAGCGACGTGCAGTTGGTCCTTGCCGTGGGGCGCACGTTCGACGTCGTGACCTCCTCGACGCTGGAGGATCCGCACCTGGGGCTGCGCAACGACCTGCACTCGACGGCGGCGGCGTGGTACCTCGTGGAGCTGGTGGACCGCTTCGTGGAGGGCGCGGCCGATTCGCACGAGGCCTTCCGCCTGCTGGCCCAGGCGCTGGCGGCGCTCGATGCCGGACCCGCGGTGGAACGAGAGACCGTGGCCCGCTGGTTCGAGCTGGCGCTGCTCGATGCCATGGGCTTTCGCCCGCAGCTTGGCCTCTGCCTCGGCTGCGGTGCGGAGATCGAGCCCGATGGCAACGGCTACGCACCGGCCGGCGGGGGCGTGGTGTGCCCGGTGTGCCTGGCCGCGACCAGCGGAGGCCGCCCGATCTCCACCAACGCGCTCAAGGTCATGCGTCATCTTCAGCGCTCGCCGCTGGTCGGCGTGCTGCGGCTGCGGGCCGATCCGGGCCTGCAGCGCGAGGTCGAACGGCTATTGCACGCCACGCTTACAGCGGTGCTGGAGCGCGAGCTGCGCTCGCGCGACTTCCTGGTCGAGGTCGCGTCACGGGAGGCGGCAGCCGCGCCCTGAACGCCGGGCGGACTGCGCGGCGCCATCGGCTACACTCGGGAGTGCCCCGATCCGTCCAACATCGGTCGTACCAGGAGTTCAACCCGCATCGTGCCAGCACCGAACTTCGACGTCATCGTCAGCCTCGCCAAGCGGCGTGGCTTCGTCTTCCCCTCGAGTGAGATCTACGGCGGCATGGCGGGGTTCTGGGACTATGGGCCGCTCGGCGTCGAGCTGAAGAACAACATCAAGGCCGCCTGGTGGCGGCACATGGTCACCCTGCGCGACGACGTGGTCGGCATCGACGCGGCGATCATCATGAACCCGCGGGTGTGGGAGGCATCGGGCCACGTGGCCGGCTTCAGTGACCCGATGGTCGACTGCCGCAACTGCAAGTTGCGCTTCCGCGAGGATGATCTCAAGGGTCCGCCATCGGAGATCGCCTGCCCCAGCTGCGGCACGCGCGGCAGCCTGACCGAGGCACGCCAGTTCAACCTGATGTTCGCCACGCACGTCGGGCCGGTGGCCGAGGACGCATCGGTGGCCTACCTGCGACCGGAGACGGCGCAGGCCATGTTCGTGCAGTTCGACAATGTCGCGACCAGCATGCGGCGCAAGCTGCCGTTCGGCATCGCGCAGATCGGGCGCAGCTTCCGCAACGAGATCACCCCGGGCAACTTCATCTTCCGCCTGCGCGAGTTCGAGCAGATGGAGATGGAGTTCTTCGTCCACCCGCGCGACGAGGACGAATGGTTCACCCGCTGGGTGGATGAGCGTCACCGATGGTGGACCGATGTCCTCGGCATCGGCGCCGAGCGCCTTCGCCTGCGGCCGCACGATCCCGATGAGCTGAGTCACTACTCCCGTCAGACCACCGATATCGAGTACCAGTTCCCGATCGGCTGGTCCGAGCTCGAGGGGATCGCCGATCGCACCGACTTCGACCTGCGCGCCCACGCCGCCGCGTCGGGCAAGCGGCTCGAGATCTTCGACGACGCCAGCGGCGAGCACCTGGTGCCGTTCGTCATCGAGCCGGCCATGGGCGTCGACCGTGCCGTGCTCACCGTGCTGGTGGACGGCTACGCGGAGGAGCAACTGGCGACCGAGAAGCGCGTCGTGCTGCGCATCCGGCCGTCGCTGGCACCGGTCAAGGCGGCCGTGCTGCCGCTCCTGCGCAACCGGCCAGAGCTGGTGGAGCGAGCGCGGCGCCTGACGGCCGATCTGAAGCCGCTGGTCAGCGCCCAGTACGACGACACCGCCTCGATTGGCAAGCTGTACCGTCGCCAGGACGAGATCGGGACGCCGTTCTGCGTGACGGTGGACGTCGAGTCGCTCGACGACGGCGCCGCCACGATCCGCGAGCGCGACAGCATGACCCAGGAGCGGGTGTCGATGGACCTTGTCCCGCAACGCATTGCCGACCTGGTCGCCGGCCGCACGGCCTGGGAGGGCGTGCCGCGCGAGGCGCCCGCGCCGTGATCGCGTTCGCCGACGCGCTCAGCGCACTCGAGGCGGGCGACCACCACGGGGTCCTGCGTTTGACCGATGCGATCCTCGCCGAGCGTCCCGGCGATGACGCCGCCCACGCGGTCCGAGCCCGCGCGCTGCTGGCGCTGGGCAGGCTGGACGACGCCGAGCGAGAAGCCCAGGCCGCCGTGCGGCTTGATCCCGAAGAAGTCGGGCACCGCGAGTTGCTGGCCGAGGTGCTGTCGCGGAGCGGTGCGCATCGCGAGGCCGCCGACGAGTTCCGCCGGCTGGCGCGCCGCGATCCGCACCAGGCGGGCTGGCCGGTGGCCGAGGCGGCCGAGAGGATCGAGGCCGCCGAACCGGCCCGTGGCGTCGAGGCGGCGCGCGCCGCGGTGAGGCTGGAGCCGGACAACCCCGCCGCCCAGCTGACCCTGGCCAGGGCGTTGACGCGCACCGGTGATGCGCGCGGGGCCCTGCAGGCCGCCGATGCGGCCTACCGGCTGCAGCCGGGTGACGCAGGCGCTCGCGAGGCGTTCGCCGATGCCAGCTGGCTGGCCGATCGCGATGCTGCTGCCTTCGGCGAGTTTCGCGCGCTGGCGGCCGAGCTGACCGGCGACGATAGGGCGCGGGTGCTGTCGAAGGCCAGCGCGGTCTACCGGCAGCACGCCGGCTGGGCCGGACGGCTGTTGGCCGGGATCGGCCCGGCGTTCGAAGTCGCCTTCAGCCGCGGCTGGCTGCGGGTGCAGCCGTGAGGGTCGCCACGCTGCGTGAGCACCTGGCTGCCGCGCTGGACGCGGCCATGCGGACCCGCGGCGCCGATGCGATCGCCCTGACCGCCGATCGGACCAAGGCCATGGCGATCGCCCTGGCGGGCCTGCCGGAGGATTCCGAGGTCGAGCCGGCCGAACTGGTGCTCTCGACCCGCGGCGCCGCGACGGCGCTGGGGTACCACCCCGAGCACGTGCGACGGCTCATCCGCGGCGGCCGGCTTCGGGCGCGCCGGGTGGGCGGCGACTACCGGGTGCGGCTGGACGACGTGTGGCCGCTCATCGAGGCCCGGCACCGCGAGCCGGGCCGCCGGCGGGTGCGTCGGCGGCGATGAGCGATCTGCGCATCAGGACCGCGCAATCCGACGAGCTCGACGCTGGTCGGTTCGCCGAACTGACCGAGCTGTGCGAGGCCGCCTTCGGGGAGCCGTTCGCGCCGGTGTGGGCAAGGGTTGGGCCGGGACTGCACGTGATCGGCGAGATCGATGGCTCGATCGTGTCGCACGCCATGATCGTGGATCGGCCGCTGTACTTCGAACACGAGACCGACGTGGCCATCGACGCCGGCTACGTCGAGAACGTGGCCACCTGGCCGGACCTGACGCGGCGCGGCGCGGCCACCGCCGTCATGAGCGAGGTGGGTCGCATCCTCGACGAGGAGTACGAGTTGGGTGCGCTGGCGACGACCACCAATGCCTTCTACGCGAGGCTGGGCTGGGAGACGTGGGCCGGACCGACCTGGATCCGCACGGCCGATGGCGATCGCGTGCGCAGCGCCGGGCACGACGGGCAGATCATGGTGCTGCGCACGCTGCGCACGCCCGCCAGCCTTGATCTCCACGGCCCGGTGGCGGTGGACTGGCGACCCGATCGACCCTGGTAGGGCCATGACCATCGGGCCGCTGACGCGGGCCCAACGGGGCGTAGGCTTGAGCCATGCGCACCTGCCCCGACTGCGGCGCCGAGCGCGAGGGGGCAGTCCGGTTCTGCCCTGCTTGTGGCCTTGACTACTGGCGCGCCGCTGCCGGCGAGTCGGGACACCCCGCGCCAGCGCACCAATCAGTGGTTGCGACCGGTTGGTCCGGCCCGCCGGCTCCGCTCATGCTGGCGGCGGGCGTCGTGCTGCTGCTCGGCGCGCTGGCCGCCGCCGCCGCGGTTGCCGGCGTCATACCCAGCGGCATGCCAGGCGGCCGCCCGACCCCGACCCCGCGGGCGCTCACGCAGCAGGAGATCCTGATCCGGGCCTTCTTCGCCGAGGTGCGCGATCCCGATGCCGCGTTCGTCGTCGATGCGGAGTCCACCACGACGTCCTCCGGCCTTGACGACGATCCGCCGGCCGTCACCGGCGCGAGCACCACGCGGATCCACGGCAGCGACTGGGCCGGCACTCAGACCGCCGTGTCCGATGGCGAGACGGTCCTCAACATGGAGGCGGCCGTGGTCGGCGGGGTCGCGTACGTGCGCGAGGACGGCGGCGACTGGTTGGTGGAGGAGATCCCCGAACGCCTGTGGCCGGTCAGCCCGTTCCGCCGCATCTCCACGGTCACCGA
>JADLBB010000027.1 GCA_020848055.1 Chloroflexota bacterium
GCGCTGCCGTGCGCCAGGCGGTAGCCGGACGCGATCTCGAGCGCATGGCCGATGGTGTGGCCCAGGTTGAGCGTTCGTCGCTCGCCGGCCTCGAACGGGTCGCGGGCGCAGACATCGAGCTTCAGGCGCGCGCTGCGCTCGATGATCGCGTAGCGGGTGGCTTCGTCGTGTCGCAGGGAGGCGGCGCCCCGGGACTCCAGCAGCGACCACAGCCCCGGGTCACCGATGAGCGCCGACTTGATCGATTCGGCCATGCCCTCGCGCCGATGGCGGAGGGGCAGGCTGCGCAGGGCGACCACGTCAGAGATTATCTCCACCGGCGGCCAGAAGGCGCCTGCGGAGTTCTTCGCGGCACGCAGGTCGATCGCCACCTTGCCGCCGATGGCGCTGTCGGCCTGGGCCAGCCACGTGGTGGGCACCTGCACCAGCGGCAACCCGCGCGCGAACAGCGCCGCGGCGGTGCCGGCCAGGTCGCCGATCGTTCCGCCGCCGATGGCGACCAGGGTGGTCCCGCGCTCCACTCGCTGCCCGGCCAGCCACTCGAGGATCTCTCCCAGCCGATGAAGCCGCTTGGCCCCCTCGCCACCCGCGATCGCCAGGCAAGGCGCGTTCGCCAGGATGGGCGGGCCAGCATGTGCCAAGCGACGGTCGATGATCACCACCCCGTCCAGCACCGGTGTCTCGAGGTCCAGGCCCATGACGACGCGCGTGCGAGGCGGGCCGACAGGGTGGTGACGATCGATCTCGGCGTCGAACAGGCGTCGCGAGATGGGAGTCTGGCGTTCCACCATGGCGGCCAGCTCGCCGACGAGCGCCTGGGGATCGGCGGTGGCATCCAACCGGTAGTCCGCGGCGCGATAGAAGGGCAGCCTGGCGGCGAGCATGGCCTCGAGCGTCGCGGAGCGGTACGGCCTTGCCAGCGGGCGTTCGACGCCGTCGGCCTCCAGTCGCCCGACCAGCACTTCGGCTGGTACGTCGAGCCACGCGACGGTGCCGTGGTGCCAGAGCGTCCAGCGATTCAGCGGATCCAGCACGGCGCCACCGCCGGTGGCGATGATGGCCCCGTGATGCGCGCATGCCTCGGAGATGGCATCGGCCTCGAACTGGCGGAATTCGGCCTCTCCGCCCCGTCGCAGGTGCTCGTGTGGTGGAAGGCCGGTGCGGGCCTCGATGAGCGCATCGGTGTCGATCAGCCGGCGGCCGAGCCGTTCGGCCACGAGCCGTCCAAGCGTGGTCTTGCCGCTGCCGGAGGCGCCGACCAGGACCAGGCCGCGCTCAGGCATCGATCTCGGGGCCGAGCTCGGTGCGCAGAGCGTTGCGCATCGCCTCGAGAGGGGCGCGCTGCCCGGTCCACAGTTCCAGGCTGGCGGCCGCCTGGGCCAGCAGCATGCCGGCACCGCCGCGCGCGACGGCGCCCGCGGCGCGGGCCTCGCGCACCAGGCGTGTCGGGCTGGGGCGGTAGACCAGGTCGAAGACGGCCAGCCCGGCCCGGAGCAGGTCGGCCCGGACTGGCGATTCAATGGAACCGGTGCCGATCGGCGTGGCGTTGACCAGCAGGTCGGCATCGGCCAGCGCGTCGGCGAGCGAGCTCCAGTGCGCGCGGTCCACGGTGGCGACCGCCGTTCCTGCCGCGCGGAGCACCGCCCGGACGGCCCGTGCGGCGCCGCCGTCGCCGAGTACCACGGCACGCGCATACGAGCCCATCTCGCCGAGTTGGGTTGCGAGCGCCATGACATCGGTGTTGTGTGCGACGAGGCGGCCGTCGCGCGCCACGATCGTGTTGGCTGCGCCGAGGTCGCGCACCTCGGGCGCCACCCGGTCCACGTGGGCGCAGACCGCCACCTTGTGCGGCCTGGTCACGTTGGCGCCCAGCCGGTCGGGCGCGCGCAGCGCGGCGACCGCACCGGCCAGGCCAGCGGCGTCCACGTCGGCGAGCTCGTAGCGGGCGTCGAGGCCGAGCGCGGCGAAGGCCGCGGCGTGCATGGCCGGCGACGCGGAGTAGCCGATGTCGTGGCCCAGCAGCACGACGAGCCCGCTCACTTGAGGCCAGGACGTGGACGGCGGCCGGTTCGATGCCGGCGGCGCGAAACCGCCGCCCGGAGGTCGGACATGGCATCGCCGCCGAAAGAGGTCAGCAGCTGGTCGGCCAGCACCAGGGCCACCATGGCCTCGCCCACGATCGCCGCGCGCGCCAGGACCGAGGTGTCGCTGCGCTCGATGTGCGCGCGCCCGGATTCGCCGGTCGTCATGTCCACGCTCGGCAGCGGAGAGCGCAGGGTGGACACCGGCTTCTGCGCCGCGCGCACCACGATCGGCTCGCCGTTGCTGATGCCGCCCTCGATGCCGCCAGCGCGGTTGCTGACCCGCCCCCAGCCCTGCGCATCCGGGTCGATCACGTCGTGGACCGTGCTGCCCGGCCGCTCTACGACGCCGAAGCCCAGCCCCAGTTCCACGCCCTTGACTCCGGGGATGGCCATCACCGCGCCGGCCAGAAGTCCGTCGAGCCGGGTGTCCCACTCGGCCGAAGAGCCCAGGCCGATCGGCACGCCCTCGGCCACGATCACGTACGAGCCGCCGATCGAGTCGCCGGCCTGTCGGGCGGCGTCGATGGCGGTGAGCATGCGCGCCTCAGCTTCCGGATCCGGGCAGCGAACCGGCGTCGGCGAGCGCAGGTCGCGCGCCAGCCAGTCGGCCGGGATGCGGGTCATCGGGTCGTCGACATCGGGAAAGGCGCGCACTGGCCCGAGCTGGTCGATGAAGCTCCAGATGCGCACGCCGCACGCCGCCAGCAGCTGGCGGGCCACGGATCCCGCCACGACACGCACGGTGGTCGAGCGCGCCGAGGCGCGCTCGAGGACGTCGCGCACGTCGGCGGTGTCGTACTTGAGCGCCCCGGCCAGGTCGATGTGGCCGGGACGGGCCCGCGTGATCGGCTTCGGGCGCCGCTCTGCAGGGATCGGCTCGATCGACATCCGATCGGTCCAGTTGACCCAGTCGCGGTTGTCGACTGCGAAGCCAATGGGCCCACCCAGCGTGCGGCCGTAGCGGATGCCGGCTGTCCAGCGCACCCGGTCGCGCTCGATCAGCATGCGGCGCCCGCTGCCGTAGCCGTGCTGGCGCCGCGCCAGGTCGCGGTCGACGATGCGGGTCGAGACGCGCAGGCCCGCCGGCAGTCCCTCGAGCACCCCGACGAGGCCCGGGCCGTGCGACTCGCCGGCGGTGAGCAGACGCAGGCGCCTCATGCGGCCGTTCCCTGCACGAGCGCCAGGTCGTCCCAGAAGTCGCGATAGCTTATCGACACGCAGGCCGGGTCGTCCAATTCGATGCCCTGCGCCACGCCGGCGAGCGCGGCGATGGCGAACGCGATCGCGATTCGATGGTCGCCCTCGGTGCTGATCCGTGCCGCGCGCGGCGCTCCCGGGCTCACCCGCCAGCCATCGGGCAGCTCGTCGACCGATGCGCCGATCGCGCGCAGCCCGGCGACGGTGGTCGCGACGCGGTCCGATTCCTTGACGCGCAGCTCGCCGGCACCGCGAACCTCGGAGGTTCCATCGGCCGCCGCCATTGCGACGGCCACCAGCGGCAGCTCGTCGATGAGTCCAGGAGCCTCGTCCGCGGGGACCTCGACTGCGTGCAGTCGCGTGCCGCCCCGGGCCCGGATGTCGCCAACCGGCTCCCCCGCGATCGTCGAGCGCACGACGATCTCGATATCGGCGCCCATCCGGCGCAGAAGGCCGATCAGCGCCGTGCGGGTCGGGTTCAGGCCGACGCCGACCAGCGCCAGGTCCGCGTGCGGATGGATGGCCGCGGCCACCAGCCACGGAGCGGCGGCCGAGACGTCGCCGGGGACGCGGAGCGACAGCGGTCGGGGTCGCGCCGGACCGTCGAGCGTGGTGACGAGTCCCTCGCGTCGCACCCCGACGCCGGCTGCGGCGAGCATCCGCTCGGTGTGGTCACGGGTCTCGCCGGGCGCAACTACCCGGGTCGTGCCGTCCGCCGCCAGGCCGGCCAGCGCGGCACAGCCGACCAGCTGGGCGCTGGCGACCGGCAGCCGATGCTCGACCGCTGCCAGCGGTTGGCGCCCGCGGACGGTGATCGGGGCTCGACCGTCGGTCGTCGTGACCACGGCGCCGGTCGCCCGCAACAACGTCGCCACCCGTTCCATCGGGCGGCGACGCAGGGAGGCGTCGCCGTCGAGGGTGACTTCCAGCGGCAGGCCGGCCAGCGCACCGGCCAGCAGGCGCATGGTCGTGCCGGAATTACCGCAGTCCACGACCGCGTTGCGGTCGGGCCGTCCGGAGACGCTGAAGCGCGCGTGCCGACCATCGGGCCCAGTCTCGGCTTCCACCGCCACGCCGATGGCGCGCAGGCAGGCGATCGTGCTGAGGACGTCTTCCCCTGGAGAGCGCATCTCGAGCATGGCGGGCCCGCCGGCCAGCGCGTTGACGATGAGCGCGCGGTGGCCGATCGACTTGTCCGCGGGCAACTCGAGGCTTCCGCGCAGCCGCGTCGCCGGGCCGACCATCGCGGTCGGCGCAAGGTAGGTCATCGGCCGCCGCCCGCCGCCAACCCCTCGGTGCCCGATGCCACCGTGGAGCGGGCGTGCCGGCGCTGGACGGAGCGTGAGGCGCGCAGGACCGCATCGAACACCGACGTCAGTTCGGCCGGGGTCATGGGTCCGGCGACCGTCGCGGCCCGCTCCAGCAGCGACCGCTCGCGCCGGACATCGTGGCCGTGGAACGCGGGATCGCGCTGTCGCTGAACGTCGAGCGCGACGCCCGCGCGCTCCTGCAGCAGCCCGGCCAGCCTTGCGTCGAGATCGTCGATGCGCCCACGGAGCTCGGCGATCCCGGCTGCGGAGGGCGTTTCCGCCCCGTCCGGAGTCGCGGTGACCGCCTCGTGGTGACCGTTGGCACGCACGAACTGCAGGCGTCGCAACTCGTCCATCAGCGCGCCGAACTCCTCGAAGTCCAGGCTCTGGTCGCCATCGGAGCGCGCGCTGGGCGGGTCGGGGTGAACCTCGATCAGCAGTCCGTCGGCACCGACCGCGGCGCCGGCCAGCGCCATCGGTCCGACCAGCGCCCGCGCGCCGGTCCCGTGCGACGGGTCCACCATGATCGGCAGATGCGTCCGCTGTCGCAGGACCGGAACCGCCGACAGGTCGAGCGTGTTGCGGGTGGCCGTCTCGAAGGTGCGGATGCCCCGTTCGCAAAGGATGACGTTCGGGTTGCCGGCAGCAAGGACGTACTCGGCGGCCAGCAGCCACTCGTCGATGGTCGAGGACAGGCCGCGCTTGAGCAGCACCGGCCGCCGGCTCTGCCCGACGGCCCGCAGCAGCGCGAAGTTCTGCATGTTGCGAGCGCCGACCTGCAGGAC
>JADLBB010000028.1 GCA_020848055.1 Chloroflexota bacterium
CCCCGCGTCTGTACACTCAACGGCCCATGTCCTCCCTTCCTGTTGTCGCCATCGTCGGGCGTCCGAACGTCGGCAAGAGCACGCTCTTCAACCGGCTCATCGGCGAGCGGCGCGCGATCATCTCGGATGTTGCCGGCACCACCCGCGACCGGGTGTACGGGACCTCGGACTGGAACGGCCGGACGTTCACGGTGGTGGACACCGGCGGCCTCGAGCTCGCGCCCGGCACCACGATCGAGGAGCGCGTGCAGGACCAGGCGCGGGTGGCGGTGGAGGAGGCGGACCTGGTCCTGTTCGTGGTCGACGCACACGCCGGGCTCGCGCCGCTGGACCACGAGGTCGCCGATCGGCTGCGCCGAGCCGATGCGCCGGTCATCCTGGTCGTCAACAAGGGCGACAATCCCGCCCGCGAGGCCGATGCGGTCGAGTTCTACGCCCTCGGCTTTGACCCGTCCATCACTATCTCGGCCCAGCATGGCCGCAACACCGGCGACCTGGCCGACCTGATCGTCGAGCACCTTCCGCCGCCGAGCGAGGCCGAGGCGGCGGCATCGGTCCTGCCCGACGATCTCTCGGAAGAGGACATGGCTGCGCTGGCGGAGAGCGAGCTCGGAGCGCCCCGCGTCGCGATCGTCGGGCGGCCCAACACCGGCAAGTCAACCTTCATCAACCGCGTGCTGGGCGAGGACCGCCTGGTTGTTTCGGACACGCCGGGCACGACGCGCGACTCGATCGACACCGCCGTCCGCCTCGACGACACCGACCTCGTGCTGGTGGACACCGCGGGCATTCGGCGGCGGGGGAGCATCGATCGGGGGATCGAGCGCTACAGCGTGCTGCGCTCGATGAAGGCCATCGACTCGGCCGATGTCGCGGTCGTCATGACCGATGCGACCGAGGGCTACACCGCGCAGGACGCCCACGTCGTCGGCCACGTGCTCGAGGCGGGCAAGGGCATCGTGCTCGTGCTCAACAAGTGGGACGCGGTCGCCAAGGACGAGCACACCGCCGACGCGTGGCTCAAGCGGCTGCGCCGCGAGGCGCCGTACCTGGCCTGGGCCGACATCGTGTTCGCCTCCGCGCTGACCGGCCAGCGCGTCGAACGCATCCTGCGTGAGGCGCTGCGGGTGGCGGAGGAGCGCTACCGCCGCGTGCCGACCGGCGAGCTCAACCGGGTCGTGATGGACGCGGTTCGCGAGCATCCGCCGTCGCACGTGCGCAACCGGCTGCCGAAGATCTTCTACGCGACCCAGGTGGGCGTGGCGCCGCCGACGTTCGTCGTCTTCGTCAACGACCCGACGCTCGTCCATTTCAGTTACCGGCGCTACCTCGAGAACCGGATCCGCGCCGCGTACGGCTTCCTCGGCACGCCGATCCGACTGGTCCTGCGCCAGCGCGAGTCGGAGGAGGCAGCACGACGCTCGCCGCGTGGTCGTCGCCGTACATCGAGATCCCGGTAGGCCGCCGCCAGGGCGGGCCTCGACCTGCCGAGCGCCTCAGTACCACAGGTGTCGGCGAATGTGCCACAGGGGCACGCAACGGCCAAGCAGATGTTGGAGCATCCCTCCGGTGTGCCACCGCGGCACGTATCGGTCAGCCAGGAGTGGCGTGCGCCCCATCCCTGGGTCCAGCTTGGCGTCGTCGTGCCACCCAGGCACAACCCAACCATCACGCCGGCCGACCCGGGCGTCATCTTGGCCGTTGCGTGCCACCCAGGCACACGGTGGGGCGGGCCGACTCGTGGTCGGCAAACTCGCCCGACGACGGGCTGCGGCGACTGTTGATGATCGGCATCGCGCCGACACCGTAGACTCGGAGCCGATGAGCGAGCAGATCGGGGTCATCGGTGCCGGCGCCTGGGGCACGACCCTGGCCATCCTGCTGGCGGCCGATGCGAACCGGCGCGTCAACCTGTGGACGCACTCGCCAGAGGGCGCCGAACGCCTGGCGCGCGATCGCGCCAACGAGCGCTATCTGCCCGGCGTGGCCTTCCCGCCCAACCTGGCGATCGTCGCCGATGACGACCGGCTGGCCGGACCGCACGCGCTGTACGTCATGGCCGTGCCATCCGCTCACCTGCGGGCCACGGCGCGCGCGCTGGCGCCGAGACTGCACCCGGAGACGCCGGTGCTGTCCGTGGTCAAGGGCATCGAGGAGGGCACGCATCGGCGGATGACCCAGCTCATCGGCGAGGAACTGCCCGGTCGATCATTGGCGGCGCTGTCGGGGCCGAACCTGGCGCGCGAGATCGCGGCCGGCAAGCCGGCGGCATCGGTGGTGGCGTCGGCAGATGCCGAGTTGGCGGCGGAGCTGGCATCGGTGTTGAGTTCGGATCGGTTCAGGGTCTACACCAATGCCGACCTGGTCGGCGTGGAGCTTGCGGGCGCGCTCAAGAACATCGTGGCCCTGGCGGCCGGCATGGTTGATGGCCTGGGTTTCGGCGACTCGGGAAAGGCTGCGATCATCACCCGCGGCCTGGCCGAGATGACGCGCCTGGGCGTCGCTGCCGGCGCGCATCCGCTGACGTTCGCCGGCCTGGCGGGCGTCGGCGACCTGATCGCGACGTGCATGAGCCCGCTGTCGCGCAACCGGCGGGCGGGCGAGCTGATCGCTTCTGGCGTGCCGTGGCCGGAGGCGGGGACCAGGCTGACGGGCGTGGCCGAAGGCGTCAGCACCGTGACCGGCGCGCTCGAACTTGCCGCCAGCCACGGCGTTGAGATGCCGATCGCCGCGCAGGTGCGCGCCGTCGTCTTCGAGCAGCACCCGCCGCTCGCCGCCCTGGCCGAGCTCATGGCCCGTGCGCAGCAGGACGAACTCGTGCGTGACCGGGCGTCGCGCTCGGGGTAGACTCTGGCAGATCGGTCGGGGCGTAGCGCAGTCCGGTAGCGCACCTGAATGGGGTTCAGGAGGTCGCTGGTTCGAATCCAGTCGCCCCGACCATTGTCATCTCTCGGGACATCCTCGACGCCGCGCCCGCAAGCTCCGTCGCGTCACGAAGAGGCGAACGGATTGTGGACGGACATGCCGTCGTAGTCCGTTGCCGTGTCGAGATCCTCGCTCAACACGACACTGCAACCCAGCAGCCGGCCGGCCTCGATGATGGCGGCGTCCCAATAGGCGATGCCGTGGCGTTGGCGCGTCGCGAAGGCGGCCTCCATCAACTCGACCGTCGTCGGCTGAACTGGAAAGCGCCTCCATGCACCGATCAGCCCGACAGCCTGCTCGTGCGTGATCGCATCCTGGCGGCTCGCGCGCGTCGCCTGTACGTAGAACTCCTGCAACACCTGGACCGAGAGCCCGACGTCGCCCGCCGCCAGCACCTCGTTCGCCCGCCTCGCCTTCGGGGCTTCATCGGGATCGCGCGAGATCGCATAGAGCAGGATATTGGTGTCAACGAATCGCACGGGCGTGGACCTCGTCTCGCCCCAGTCGGTCGCCCGCCCGGAAGCGCTTGATCTGGCGCTGAATCCGCAGTTGCAGCTTCTCGAGGCGATCGAACTCGATGCGGTCGCTGGAGAGGCCGCGCAGGTACGCCGTGACGATCGCGCTCACCGAGGTTCCACGTTCGGCGGCCCTGATCCGCGCCGCCCGATAGACCTCGTCCGGCACGGACACGGTGATGTTCTTCATGAGCGCACAGTATCACAGTTCCACAGTTCGACGACGGGGCCCTGCTACGACATCAGCGACCTAGTGCTCGGCGACTGACGCAGCTCGGTTGCCGCGTCGGGCTCAACGCACCGGCAACTGGACCGATTCGCGACCGATGATCCGCACCGAGCGCGGATGCGCGATGAGCTCGTCGACGCCGGCGCGCTCGACGTGGGCGGCGACCTTGCCCCGTGGCAGCTGTGCGATCACGATCTCGCCGCCGAGCATCATGACCCCGTCGACGACGCTGGAGGCGGCGCGCGGCCAGCGGCACGCCTCGCGCACGGCCGCCTCGCGATCGAGCGACCACGCCATGCCGACGGGGTCGCCCGGCTGGCCACCGCGGAAGGCGGTGATCGGGTCCTCCAGCGGCAGCGGCGAGCCCGAGTAGCCCGCGTCGCGGAACAGCGGCCACCAGCGCATCTCAGAGGTGATGGTGGAGGCCGACCAGGCACCGGGCAGGATCGCGCGCAGATCCTCGACCGCCATCTCGCCGCCTGCCCACCACTCCGACAGGACATCGAGCTGGCGCGGAGGCCGGACCAGCGTCATCGCTCCGGCCCAGTCGCCGGCGCCGATGCGCTCTCCCAGCCGCTCGACCG
>JADLBB010000029.1 GCA_020848055.1 Chloroflexota bacterium
GCCGACGTCGTCTGGTTCGACGCGCTGACCGTCAACCCGGACCGCACGCCGCGCAACGCGAACCTGGTGGTCGGCGACGGCCGCACGTGGCTGATCGACCACGGTTCGGCCCTGTACGTGCACCATGCCTGGACCGATCCGGACGCGCACGCCGCCCGGGCCTTCGAGCACGTCGCCGATCACGTGCTTCTGCCACACGCCGGTTCGCTTGCAGGGGCCGATGCGCGGCTGGCGCCGCGCCTGGATGCCGCGGTCCTGGACGCGATCATCGACGAGGTCCCCGACGACTGGCTGGCCGATCCGCGCTTCGCCGGCCCGCCCGACGAGCGTGACGCGTATCGGCGCTACCTCGCCGGTCGCCTGGCGTCGCGGCCGACGTGGGTCGAGGCGGCCGAGCAGGCGCGGCTCGAGGTGCAGCGTGGCGCCGCCGCGTAGCGCGTTCGAGTACGCGGTCATCCGGGTCGTGCCCGACATCGAGCGCGAGGAGTTCGTCAACGCCGGTCTCATCGTGTTCAGCCGCCCGCACGCGTACCTTCGCGCGGCCACCCACATCAACGAAGACGCCGTCAATCGGATACGAGCCGGCTGTGACCTCGAGGGCATTCGCGGCCAGCTTCGGTTCATCGAGGAGGTCGCGGCCGGGACGACATCTGCCGCACCGTTTGGGGCCATGGACCAGTCGGAGCGATTCCACTGGTTGACGGCCCCGCGCAGCACCCTCGTTCAGCCAGGACCGATCCACGCCGGCGTGACCGAGGATCCCGCGGCCACGTTCGAGCACCTGTACGACCGATTGGTGGGCCGATAGGAGCGCCTGCTCAGTCGGGCCAGCGCTCGCTGAACACGGTCTGGTTGCGCGGCAGGCGCGCCTCGCCGCGTGGCGACTTCGGTCGGCTGGCGGCCTCGGTCGGATGGCCGATGGCGATGACCGACCGCACCTTGCGGTCGGACGGCAGGCCCAGCATGGCGCCGAATTCGTCACGGACGGCCGACGGCACCCAACCCAGGCCGGCGCCGAGGCCGAGCATCGAGGCCGCGACCAGCATGCGTTCCGCCGCGCGCGCCTCGTCGAAGGCGTCGGAGATGGCGCGATCGGTCTCGGTCGGCATGACGATGGCGATGGCCGCGGCCGCCGTCGCCAGGGAGCGGGTGCTGGGCAGGCCCAGCGCGGCGAGGGCGCGCAGGCGCTCATCGTCGCGCACGACGATGAACCGCCACGGCTGCTTGTTCTGGCTCGAGCCGGACCAGCGGGCGGCATCGGCGATGGCGTCGACGGCCTCGGGGCTGACCGGTTCATCGGTGAATTCGCGCACCTGGCGCGTTCGGAGCAGGGGACGGATGGTCGAAGTGGCTTGAGACATGTCACCTCCACCTTAGCCCATTCGTGCGCCCGTCTCCCTCGCAGCCCATGGTATGCTTTACAAGTGAACGAAGAAGTAAAGCAACGACGGCGCGGCGCGACGACCGTCAGCTCCAAGCACCAGGTGACGATCCCGATCGGGGTGATGCGGGCCGCCGGGTTGCGGACCGGCGATCGGTTGCGGGCGGTCCCGCGCGGGCGAGGACGGGTGCTCCTCGTCCGAGAGGAGGACCCCGTCGGCCGTCATGCCGGGGCGCTGACCGGGACGTATCGGTCTGGCGAGCTCGACGAGCTACGCGACGAGTGGCGCTGACCATCCTTGACGCCGGCGTCATCATCGGTGTCCTCGATGAGGGGGACGCTCATAACGCGGCGGCCGTCGAGAGCGTGCGCCAGGCGGTCGCACGGGACGAGGCAATCGCCGTGCCGGCATCGGCCTACGCCGAGTGCCTGGTGGGACCGGCGCGTAGCGGGCGCGACGCGATGCGTGCCCTCGACGCATTCCTGGCGGACCTGGCGGCCGACGTCGAGCCGATCACGCGCCAGGTGGCCGCCCGAGCCGCGGAGCTTCGCGCCCGCCATGGCAGACGGTTGCGCCTGCCCGATGCGCTCGTGCTCGCCACGGCGCTCCACCTGCGCGCGGATCGCGTCCTGACCACCGATGCCGGCTGGCCGCGCATCGGCATGAGGGTCGAGGTGGTCGGAGCGTAAGTCCTACTGGGTCGTGCGCTTCTCGTACAGCCACATGCCGAGCGGGAAGCAGACGGCCAGGATGCCAACACACCAAGCGATGGCGGCGAGCTCCGACTGGTAGACGTCGATGCCAAGGGTCCAGTCGCGAACCTCGTTCATCACCAACGTCATTGGCTGACGCTCCGCGAACCATTCGAGCCAATCCGGCATCGAGTCTGTCGGAACGAAGGCGCTACTGACGAAGGTCAGCGGAAAGACCACGGCGAAGATGATGCCTTGCAGCGCCTCCGGCGTACGGACGAGTGCGCCAGCAGCCACGCCCAACCATGACAAAGCGAATCCGAACAGTAGCATCAGCCCGATCGCGGCCAAGTTCCCACCCACGCCACCCGCTGGGCGGAATCCCACCAGTAGGCCGACGATCCACATGATGGCGATCGCGAGCATCGCTCGAAGTAGGTCGGTGCTTGTGCGGCCCATCAGGACGGACGACTGTGACATCGGCAGCGACCTGAATCGGTCGATCATGCCCTTCTGGAGGTCGTTGGCCAGCAGGACCGAGGTGTAGATGCCCGCGAACGCGATGGTCTGTACGAAGATGCCCGACATCATGTAGTTGATGTAGTTCGCATCAGCGCCGCCCTCTCCTCCGACGATGCTTCCTATCGCACCCCCAAAGACGAAGTTGAAGAGCAGCACGAACATGATCGGGCTGAGCGTGACGTCGAGCAGCAGTTCGGGCGTGCGCCGGATGTGCAGCAGGTTGCGGACCATCATCTCGCGCGTGTCGCGCAGCCACCAGGTGGCGTTCATGCGGGCACCTCCTCGGACTCCTCGGCCGGCCGGCCGGTCAGGGTCAGGAACAC
>JADLBB010000030.1 GCA_020848055.1 Chloroflexota bacterium
CCGGCGACCATGCCCTCCTCGACGCCCGCGCGGGCCGCCGACAGGGCGTCCTCGATGCGGTGCTTCTTCTCCTTGAGCTCGACCTCGGTCGCGGCTCCAACCTTCAGGACGGCAACGCCTCCGGACAGCTTGGCGAGGCGCTCCTGGAGCTTCTCGCGGTCGAAGTCCGACGTCGTGTCCTCGATCTGGAGCTTGATCTGCCCGATGCGGGCCTTGATCGCCTCCTCGGAGCCCTTGCCCTCGACGATCGTGGTCGCGTCCTTGGTGGCCGTGGTGCGACGCGCCTGCCCGAGGTCCTCGAGCGTGACGCTGTCGAGCTTGCGGCCGACCTCCTCGCTGATGACCCGCGCGCCGGTCAGGGTGGCGATGTCCTCCAGCATGGCCTTGCGCCGATCGCCGAAGCCCGGGGCCTTGACGGCCAGCACGTTGAGCGTGCCCTTGAGCTTGTTGACGACCAGGGTCGCCAGCGCCTCGCCGTCGACGTCCTCCGCCACGATCAGGAGCGGCTTGCCGGTGGCAACCGTCTTCTCGAGCGTGGGCAGAATGTCGGCCACGGCGCTGATCTTCTTGTCGGTGACAAGCACGTAGGGCTGGTCCAGCGTGGCCTCGAGCTTGCCGCCCTCGGTGCTGGTGACCATGTAGGCCGACACGTAGCCACGGTCGAGCTGCATGCCCTCGACGTACTCGGTCTCCATCTTGAGCCCCTGGGACTCCTCGACGGTGACCACGCCGTCCTTGCCCACCTTGTCCATGACCTGGGCGATCATGTCGCCGATCTCGGTGTCGCGGGCGCTGATGGCCGCGATGTGGGCGATGTCCTCGGTCGTCTGGACGGGCTTCGAAAGCTTCTTGATCTCGTCGACGATCGCCTCGACGCCCTTGCCGATGCCGCGCTTGAGGCCCATTGGATTCGCGCCGGCTGTGACGTTCTTGAGGCCCTCGGTGATGATGGCCTGGGCCAGCACGATCGAGGTGGTGGTGCCGTCGCCGGCGACGTCGTTCGTCTTGGTCGCGACTTCCTCGAGCAGTTGGGCGCCCATGTTCTCGTATGGGTCCTCGAGCTCGATGTCGCGTGCAATGGTCACACCGTCATTGGTGATGGTCGGTGCGCCGAACTTCTTGTCGAGGAGGGCGTATCGGCCCTTGGGGCCCAGCGTGACCTTGACGGCGTCGGCCATCTTGTCGACGCCGCGCTTCAGTGAGCGACGGGCCTCTTCCTCGAACAGCAGCTGCTTCGCCACGGTTCTTCTCGTTCCTCCGGACTATTCGATGACGGCCAGGATGTCCTTCTGGGAGAGGATCAACAGTTCCTCGTCATCCAGCTTGAACTCCGTGCCTGCGTACTTCTGGAAGAGGACCTTCTGGCCCTCGCTGACCTCCATCGCCTCGCGCGATCCGTCGTCGAGGGTTCGACCCGGGCCGACGGCCAGGATGGTGCCCTCCTGCGGGCGCTCCTTGGCGGTGTCGGGCAGGACGATGCCGCTCTTGGTCATCTCCTCGCGGGGGGTGGGCTTGACGACAAGGCGGTCCCCCAGGGGCTTGAGCCCGGCGGCCGTGCCGCTGACCGTGCTGGTCATGTGTGCTTGGTGCCTCCTTGAATGCGCTACCGATGCGTTCCGGTGCGGTTGAATTTGGCGCTCGCCGGGGGTGCCAGCGCCCGGCCGATGCGACCGAATCAGCGACTGGCACTCAACCTAGGAGAGTGCCAGCACAAGGTAGCACTCTCCCGGCCAGAGTGTCAAGAAAGGCCCGCTACGGGCGCAGCAGGAGCAGGTACGCGATCACGCCAATTGCGACCAGCCCGCCCAGAACGCCCAGAAGGAACGAGCCGGCGTGCCGTGCCGCCGGCTCGGGACCGCTCGCTCCGAACGCGACGGAGGTGGCCAGCAGGCCGTCGTGGGCGTCCCTGATCGGCGCGACCAGGTCCTCGGGCTCCACGCCGCGCAGGCGAGCCAATTCGGCCGTGACACGCAGCACCGTCGTCGGCTCGTTGGTCCGGTCCCGGTCGGGACCCAGGTACGGCGAGTCGGTCTCGACCGTGAAGGTGCCCGCCGGCAGGACGGCGGCCGCTTCGCGTGGACCATCGGCGCTGCGGAAGGCGACCGGCAGCGCGAAGCTGATGATGAAGCCCGCCGCCACCAGCGCCTCGGCCATCGGACGGTCACCGGAGAAGGCGTGCAGCACGCCCCGTCGTCCGGGCCCGGCCGCCGCCCAGGCCAGCAGGGCCTCGGTGACGTCGGCGTGAGCGTTGCGGTCATGCACGAGCACCGACAGGCCACGGGTCGCTGCGATCTCCAATTGGCGGCTCAGGGCCGCGCGCTGCGCATCCGGTGGAGAGAGGTTGCGGTGGTAGTCGAGCCCGATCTCGCCGACGGCCAGCGCCAGCGATTCGGCGGCCAGCCCCTCCAGGCGTGCCCACGCCGTCTCGTCCATCTCCGCGGAGTGATGCGGATGGACGCCCACGGCGGCCTGGATGAGTCCGGGGTGGCGCGCCGCCAGCGCGAGCGCCGCCTCGGACGAGGCGAGGTCCCAGCCGGGGACCAGGATCCGCTCGATGCCTGCGGCCACGGCCCGTTCGATGACCGCCTCCCGATCACCGTCGAACCGCTCGTGCTGGAGATGGGCGTGGGAATCGACCATGCCTGGCAGGCGCGTGGGGGTCCGTCGCCTGCTCAGCTCGCGGCCTCCACCTCGATCCGCGGGAACAGCGGCGCGGCCGGCCCGCTCGTCCATTCGGCCGGTCCGGCACCCCAGGCCAGCAGGCTGTCGAGCCCCGGTCCGCCGGCGCCGCGACCGTCGTACGGCGCGGGGGTGCCGATCTGTTCGAGGAGGCGCCGCGAGGCATCGGGCGCCACCGGCGCCAGCAGGTGGCCGACGATGCGGCAGGCCTCCGCCATGACGGCCAGCACGCGGCCCACCCGTGTCGACTCCCCCGCCTTGGCCAGCGCCCATGGCGCCTGTGACTCGGCGTAGCCGTTGGCAGCTCCAACGATGGCCATCATCGCCGCCAGCGCCTCGTCAAGGTGGTGTCTCGACATGGCGTCGTGGTAGGCGGCCACGGAACGCTCGGCGATTGCGCGCAGCTCGGTGTCGGCGGGCTGGCTCGCATCGGCCGGTGATGGCAGATGACCGTCGAGGTAGCGCGCGCTCATGCTCACCGTGCGGTTGACCAGGTTGCCGAGGTCGTTGGCGAGATCGGCGTTGTAGCGGCGCACGAAGCCGTCGTAGGTGACGTCGGCGTCGCGGTCGAACGGCACCTCGCGCAGGACGACGTAGCGGACGCCGTCGACGCCGAACGTGTCGGCCATCGTATCGGGGTCGTGCGTGTTGCCGGTCGTCTTGCTCATGCGCTGGCCGCCGACATCGAGCATGAAGCCGTGGGCGAAGACCTGGCGCGGTAGCGGCAGGCCGGCGCTCATGAGCATGGCGGGCCAGTACAGGCAATGGAAGCGCGTGATGTTCTTGCCGATGACGTGCAGGTCGGCCGGCCACCATCGGTCCATGGCGGCATGGTCGTCCGGGAAGCCGGCGCCGGTGAGGTAGTTGATCAGGGCGTCGAACCAGACGTAGATGCGGTGCTGCGGGTCGCCGGGGAACGGGATGCCCCAGGTCGTACCGGCGCGGCTGATCGAGAAGTCGCGCAAGCCCTCGCGCAGCCATCCGAGCACCTCGTTGCGGAAGTGCTCCGGCTCGCAGAACGACGGGTTCTCCGCGTACAGTTGCTCGAGGCGCTCCTGGTAGGCCGATAGGCGGAAGAAGTAGTTGTGCTCCTCCAGCCACTGCGGGGTGAGCGTCGGATGGTCCGGGCAGCGTCCATCGACCAGCTGCTGATCGGTCTTGAACTCGTTGCAGCCGGTACAGAACCAGCCGGAGTACACGCCCTGGTAGACGTCGCCGTTGGCCTGCGCGCGACGAACCATCTCGGCCGATGCCGCCGCGTGGTCGGGGTCCGTGGTGCGGATGAAGCGATCGAAGCTGATGGCGTAGCGCTCGAACGTTTCCTTCCAGGTCGCGGCCCACGGGTCGATCAGCGCACGCGGGTCCATCCCCCGCTCGCGCGCGTCGCGCTCGACGTTGGCCGAGTGCTCGTCCACGCCGGTCAGGAAGCGCGTCTGGCGGCCCTTCAGGCGGGCGTAGCGCGCGATCATGTCGGCCCCGATGGCCTCGAACATCGAGTGCAGCGCCGGCTTGGGGCTGGGGTAGAAGATGGCGGTGGTCAGGTAGAAGCGCTCCGTCGCGGTCATCGGTGCTGGCGACCCTTCGGCCAGTAGAGCTCCCTGCGGACCTGCTCGGGCGAGAAGCCACGCTCGGTCGCGAGATCGTCCACGGCGCTGATCATGTCCGGGTTGCCGCACAGGTAGATGGTGGCGTTGGCGGCGTGCAGGCCCAGCTCGTCGAGGACGGGGGCGGTGATGCTCTCGACGCGGCCGGTGCGGCCCGCCCAGCCGGGACTGTGCTGCGGGCGCGAGACGGTGCCGATGTATCGCAGCGGAAACGGGCCGCTCGCCTCGAAGGCCTCCAGGTGCGCGCGCCATGCCAGGTCGTGCTCGTGGCTGACCCCGTGCAACAGCACGACGTCGCGACTGACGCCACGGCCCCGCGCGGTCTCGATCATGCTCATGAAGGGCGCCAGGCCCGTCCCCGACGCCACGAACACGCAGGTTCGGCCGTCGTCCTGCAGCAGGAACTTACCCTTCGGGCCCTTGATGTTGATCGGGTCGCCGACCTTGCGCTCCCACAACAGCGTGGTGAACGCTCCGCCCTCGACCAGCCGGATGAAGAACTCGTACTCGGAGGTGTCGTCGGCCGGTGAGCTGATGCTCATCGGTCGCTGGACGAGCTTGCCCGAGGCACCGACCAGTCCGAGCGTGGCGTACTGCCCCGGGTCGAACGCGAACGGCGCGTCGAGGGCTTCGACGCCCACTATGGCCAAGCCGGGTGAGACCTCCTCCCAGCGACTGAGGCGGCCGTTGTACGCGTAGTCGTGAGCCATGCGATCCCCATGCTGCGCGTGGCGGCCATCGATGACCGCCACGGGCGGCCAGTATAGGGCCGGCGCGCTGCTGGGCTGCGACCTGTCGGGCCGCGCTTCCACCGATGCGGGCGAGGGGCTGGCCGGGCGA
>JADLBB010000031.1 GCA_020848055.1 Chloroflexota bacterium
GCTGATCGATGTCTGGCCGCCGGGCTGGACCGAGCCGATCCGGATCGAGCTTTTCGGTGACGAGGTCGACTCCATCCGCGCCTTCGATCCGATGACCCAGGCCTCGCGTCGCCGCCTGACCGAGGCGGTCCTGCTGCCCGCGTCCGAGTTCCTGCCCGCCGACGGTTGGACATCGGCGATCGAGCGAGCGCCGGGCCCGCGCGGCGAGGCGCTCGCCGCCGATGCTGCCAGGCTGGAGCAGGGCGACCCTGGCAACGCGGCCGAGACGTGGGCGGCGATGCTGACCGCCGGACCCGCCGCAGGCCATGTGCCGGCCGGCGCTCACCTGGTCCTCGCCGACCTCGATGAGCTGCGCGCCATGGCCGTCGACCTCGACAGCCAGGCGCATGCGAGACGAGATGGCCTGGTGGCAGAGGGTGAGCTGCCGGAGGACTGGCCGTTGCCGTACCACGCGGTCGCGACCCTGGACCAGCTGCGCGTGGCGGCCAGCGAACAGTTGGAGGAGGACGCCGCCGCCGATGCCGGCTTTGCGCTGGCGCCGACGCTGCCGGGTCGCGCCGACCGAGCCGGGAGCTGGCTGGCCGAGCAGGCCGCGGCCGGCGCGCGGGTCGTGGTCACGACCGACCAGGCGAGTCGCATCGGTGAACTGCTCGATGAGGCCGGCCGTCCAACGGCCGCGGTGGCCGAGCTGAGCGAAGCACCGGCTATCAGCGGGATCGGCCTGGTCCATGCCTCGCTGTCGGGCGGGTTCGTCCATCGGCCGAGCGGACTCGTCGTCCTGACCGACCGCGAGCTGTTCGGCGGCACGCGCGTGCGGCGGTTGACCGGCGCCAAGCGCGTCGTCACGCGTGACCTCATCGGCAAGCTGGAGGTCGGCGACCACGTCGTCCACGTCGATCATGGTGTAGCGCGCTATGCCGGCATGACGCAGCGCACGTTCGGCACCGACGTCCGCGAGTACCTGCAGCTCGACTTCGCCGGAACCGACAAGATCTTCCTGCCGGTCGACCAGGTCGGGCGCATCACCCGCTACGCGGGCGGCCCGGCCCCCGCCCTGAGCAAGCTCGGCGGGACCGAGTGGGAGCGGACCAAGTCGCGCGTGCGGCGCGCGGTCGGGAACCTCGCGCGCGAGCTGATCGAGATCTATGCGGCGCGCGAATCGGCCCCAGGCTTCGCGTTCAGCGCCGACACGACCTGGCAGCGCGAGCTGGAGGAGAGCTTCGGCTTCACCGAGACGCCCGACCAGGAGCGCAGCATCGGCGAGGTCAAGGCCGACATGCTTCGCCGCCGGCCGATGGATCGCCTGGTCGTCGGCGACGTCGGCTACGGCAAGACCGAGGTCGCGCTGCGTGCCGCGTTCAAGGCCGTCCAGGATGGCAAGCAGGTCGCCGTGCTCGTCCCGACCACCGTCCTGGCGCAGCAGCACCTCGGCACGTTCGAGCGCCGCCTGGGCGCCTTCCCGGTGCGAGTCGAGATGCTCAGCCGCTTCGTGTCCAAGCGCCGGCAGGACGAGATCGTGGCCGGCGTGGCCGATGGCGCGGTCGACATCCTGATCGGGACGCATCGGATCCTGAGCAAGGACATCGCGTTTGCCGACCTCGGGCTGCTGGTGGTGGACGAGGAACAGCGCTTCGGGGTGTCGCACAAGGAGCGTATCAAGGCCATGCGTCGCGAGGTGGACGTCCTTACCCTGAGTGCGACGCCGATCCCGCGCACGCTGCACCTGTCGCTCGTCGGCATCCGCGACCTATCGGTCATCGAGACGCCTCCGGAGGCGCGGCTGCCGATCCAGACCAGGATCGCGGAGGACGACGATGGACTGGTCCGCGACGCCATCAGCCGTGAGATCGATCGCGGCGGGCAGGTCTTCTACGTCCACAACCGGGTCGAGACGATCGAGGCCGCCGCCGAGCGCGTGCGCCGCCTGGTGCCGCGGGCGCGTGTCTCCATCGGCCATGGCCAGATGGCCGAGGGCATGCTCGAGCGGGTCATGCTCGACTTCGCCGACGGCCGCTCCGACGTCCTGGTGTGCACCACCATCATCGAGTCCGGCCTGGACATCCCGAACGCCAACACGATCATCATCGTGCGCGCCGACACGTTCGGCCTGGCCCAGCTCTACCAGCTGCGCGGTCGCGTCGGGCGCAGCGACCGTCGCGCGCACGCCTACCTGCTGCATCGGCGTGGGATGCCGCTCACGCCGGTGGCCCGCAAGCGACTGCACGCCATCTTCTCTGCCTCGGACCTCGGCGCCGGGTACCAGATCGCGCTGAGCGACCTCGAGATCCGGGGCGCGGGGAACATCCTGGGCGCCGAGCAGCACGGCTTCATGGCCGCGGTCGGCTTCGAGATGTACACCCGGCTGCTGGCCGAGGCGGTCGACCTGCTTCGCGGCCGCCGGCCGCTGCCGGAACCTTACCCGGTGCGCCTGGACCTGCCGGGCTCGGCCTACCTGCCCGACGACTACGTCAGGGCACCCGGAGCCAAGCTCGAGGCTTACCGACGCTTCGCCCAGGTCCGATCCGACGCCGACGCCGATGCGCTGCGTGCCGAGCTTCTCGACCGATACGGCCC
>JADLBB010000032.1 GCA_020848055.1 Chloroflexota bacterium
ACGCCGAACGAGCGGCGAGCGGCGTCGCGATCGATCCCCGCGAACGAGCGGATCGGGGTGCCAGACACGAAGGCGTTGCCGCCGAAGGCGTCCGCGGTGGGCGGGAAGCTCACGGCCACCCTCGTCGCGTAGCGGCCGATGGCGAGAGTCGCACGCCCGGGCTGGACGTTGCCCTCCCACACCAGGGTCGGGATGCGACGCGCGCGGGCAGCCAATACCAGCGGCAGGGCGAGGTAACCGCCGGTCGTGAACAGCGCCGCGGGACGCAGCCGGCCGAGCAGCCACCACGCCTGCGGCACCGATGCGCCCAGGCGAGCCGGATCGAGCACGGTGTGATGGGACACCCCGGACGAGCGCAGCGAGCGCACCACGAGCTGGTGGTACGCCATGCTGTCGCGCAGCTCGTGACCGGCCACGAGCCGGCGCTCGAAGCCGCGCGCGCCACCGATGTAGTCGAGCTCAACGTCGCGACGTTCGTGGCGAAGGGCCGCTGCGACGGCCAGCGCGGGGTACACGTGCCCGCCCGTCCCGCCGCCCGAAACCGAACAACGCATCACGCAGGGATCCTGTCTGTGTCGTCTCGCGGCTGATCGACAGCAGGATGCCGATGGCAGCCAGGTTGATGGTCAGCGCCGATCCACCGGCGCTGATGAACGGTAGCGGAATGCCCGTCACCGGCATCAGCGCGGTGACGACCATCATGTTGATCAGGGCCTGGACCACCAGCCAGGTGGTGATGCCGCAGGCCACCAGCCCGGAGAATGTGTCGGGCGCGTGGATCGCGATGCGGTAGCCCTGGTAGGCGATCACCACGAACAGCGCGACGACCGCCAGCGCCCCGATCACGCCCAGTTCCTCACCGATTATCGCGAAGATGAAGTCGGTGGATGGGGCGGGCAGATACAGGAACTTCTGCCGGCTCTCGCCGAGGCCCAGCCCGGTGAAGCCACCCAGCCCCAGCGCCAGCAGGCCCTGGACGGTGTTGTACCCATCCTTCAGCGGGTCGCTGAACGGATCGAACACGGTTCGAACGCGATCCATCTGGTAGGAGGTGTTGCTGATCATCAGCCACGCGGCCGACACGACCCCGGTGCCGATGACAGCCAGGTACAGCAGGTTCGCGCCGGACATGAAGAAGATGCTGATGGCGGTGATGACGTAGACGCCCGCCGTGCCGAGGTCCGGCTCGGCGGCGATGAGCAGGAAGCCCGGCGTCACGAGCAGGGCGAACGGGATGAACCCGTTGGCGAATCCGCGGGCATCGGTTCCGCGGCGGTCCAGCCAGTGGGCCAGGTACAGGACGATGGCGAGCTTGGCGAACTCGGCCGGCTGGACCGTGCCCACGCCGGGGATGATGATCCAGCGGCGCGAGCCGTTGATCTCCGCGCCGATGCCGGGCATCAGCACCGCCACCAGCAGCAGCGCGGTGACCACGAAGATCGGGATGGCCAGGTAGCGCAGGTGGCGGAAGTCGAGGCGCATCGCCAGGAACAGGCCACCCAGTCCGAGGATGGCCCACACCAGTTGCTCGAGGCCCTGGGCCGCCGGATCGTCGGCACTCAGGTACGAGCGCACGCTCGAGGCCGAATAGACCATCACGACTCCGAGCGCCGTCAGGGCCAGCACCGCGACCAGGAGCGCGTAGGCGGGCTCGTGCCGTTCGCGGCGTACCCCGCCGCGGCTCCTGGAACGTGGGCTGGAGCGGGGCGCGTTGCGCGTGGCCGCGATTGCGGTCATGGTGCCGCCTCCAGGTCGGCGACGGCCGCCCTGAACGCGTCGCCGCGCGCCGCGTAATCGGCGAACATGTCGAAGCTGGCCGCGGCCGGCGACAGCAGCGCAACGTCGCCGGGCAGGGCGACGCCCGCCGCCATGCCCACCGCCTCCGCCATCGACGAGGCCCGGTGTACCGCCACGCGTCCGCCGATCAGTCCTTCGAGTTCGCCGGCCGTCTCGCCGATCAGGACCGCCGCGCGACATCGGCGGACGATCGCATCGGCGAATGAGCCGTAGTCGAGTCCCTTGCCCTGGCCGCCGGCGATCAGCACCACGGGGCCATCGAATGCCTCCAGCGCGGCGATGGAGGCCAGCGGGATCGTCGCCTGCGAGTCGTTGACCCAGCGCACCCCGCGGCGCTCGATGACCGTCTCGAGCCGATGCGGGACCCCGGCGAAAGCGGCGATGGCGCCGGCGATGGCGGCTCGTCCGGCGCCTGCCAGGCTGGCAGCGGCCGCCGCACCCAGCACGTTGGCAAGCATGTGACGGCCCGGCAGCCGGACCTCGGACGATCGCAGCAGGCGTTCGGCGTGCAGCATGATCCAGCCATCGGCCGCCACGCTCGCGGCCAGGTCGGTCGCCGGCTCGAGGCCGTACCACGCCAGCGCATCGGGCGGCAGGCGCAGCGCGAGGTCGCGACAACCCGGATCGTCCCTGTTGAGCACGATCGTGCCGTCCCGCGCCGACAGCTCGGCCAGGCGCGCCTTGACCGCGCGGTAGGCCTCTACGCTGCCATGACGGTCCAGGTGGTCCTCGGTGACGTTGGTGTACAGCGCGACGTCGGCGCCGCGGGAGATCGTGGGCAGCTGCAGCTCGGACAGCTCGAGCACCGCCCAGTCGTCGGGCCCCAGTTCGGTGGCGCGCTCGAGCAGGGGCGTACCGATGTTACCGCCCACGACCGACCCGATGCCGGCAGCCTGCAGCATGGCGCCGGTGAGCGCGGTCGCGGTCGTCTTGCCCTTGGTGCCGGTGATGCCGAGCACGCGGGCGCGCGTCAGGCGCAGGAAGAGTTCGACCTCGCTGACGATCTCGGTGCCACGCGCCTCGGCCGCGGCCAGCGCGCGGCGCAGCCAGGGATCGGTGGTCGGGAACCTCGCCGACACCGACGGACTGGTGACCAGCAGGTCGGCGGCCTCGATGAGATGGGCCGCGGCCTCGTCGTTGGCGCCAAGGGCCAGGCGGATGGGGCGGCCGGCGAGCGCCTCCACCGCGTCGGACAGCGTCGCAGCGTCCCGCCGGTCGTAGGCCGTCACCAGCGCGCCGTGGTCGGTGAGGAAGCGACAGGCCGCGACGCCGGAGCGGGCGAGGCCCAGCACCACGGCGCTTCGACCGCGCAGGTCGTCGGCGGTCCGGATCGGAGACATCGCCCCGGCCGTCACGAGGCGCCTCCGGTGCCGAGAAGGAACACGCTGACACCGAGGACGGCGGCCAGGGCGGCCACGATCCAGAAGCGCAGCGTGATCTTCTCCTCGGCCCAGCCGACGAGCTCGAAGTGGTGGTGCAGCGGCGCCATGCGGAAGATGCGCCGGCCGCGCAGCCGGTAGCTGAGCACCTGCAGCACCACGCTCATGATGACCGCCACGAACACGATGCCGATGATCGCCAGCAGCGGCAACTGACCGTTCACGGTGGCCACCACCGCCAGCGTGGCGCCCAGCCCCAGTGATCCCGAGTCGCCCATGATGATCTGGGCCGGATGGACGTTGAACCACAGGAAGCCCATCAGCGCGCCGATGATCAGGGCGCACAGGATCGCCAGGTTCGGTTGCGCCAACTTGACGCCCGGGATCGGCACCAGGCTGATCAGCAGGTAGGCCACGAAGCTGAAGATGAGCACGCCGCCGGCGAGCCCATCCTCGCCATCGGTCAGGTTCACCGCGTTGCTGGTGCCGACGATCACGAAGGCCACGAAGGCCACGAACAGGATCGGACCGATGACCACCTCGCCCAGTCCCGGGATGTTGATGGCCGTGATGTTGAAGTGGCGCTGGATGTAATAGCCGGCCAGGATGGCCACGGCCGTCTGCCACACCAGCTTCCAGCGTCCGCGCATCCCGACGCCGGTGCGCACGTTCACGAAGTCATCGATGGCGCCCAGGATGCCGACGCCCATCAGCGTCAGCATCGGGGTCAGCGTGGCCGCATCCTCGATGCGCAGGGCCATCGCGCCGAACAGGACCACGGTCACGATCAGCATCCCACCCATGGTCGGCGTGCCCGCCTTGCCCAGGTGCCCTTCGGGGCCGTCGCTGCGGATCCGCTTGCCGAACCCCAGGCGGCGCAGCAGGCCGATGTAGACCGGCCCGAGCGCAACCATGCCGATGAAGGCGGCCATCAGTGCGACGACGACCTGCAGCAGGGTCATGCGCCGGCCCCACCCAGCAGGGCGACCGTTCGGTCCAGCTCGATGCCGCGCGATCCCTTGACCAGCACCACGTCCCGCGGGCCGGGCGCCAGGTCGCGCTCGAGGACGACCGCCCCATCGACGGCATCGTCGGCGCGGAGCACGATGGCAGCGCCGGCCGAACGCGCTGCCTCACCGATCCAGGCACCTCGCTCGCCGACCACGAGCAGGGCGTCGACGGTGCGCGCGGCCGCGACGCCAACCTCCCGATGCAGGCGCTCTTCGTCCGGTCCCAGCTCCAGCATGTCGCCAAGTACCGCGATGCGCCGGCCACCCGCGGGCACCGGCGTCTCGGCCAGGAACTCCAGTGCCGCGCGCACGCTGACCGGCGAGGCGTTGTAGGTATCGTCGACCACGGTCGCGCCGGAGGCCGCCTCCGCCACCGCCATGCGATGGTCGGCGTGGCTGCCGGCCTCGATGGCTTCGATCACCGCGTCGAACGGCACGCCCATCGCTTCGCCAACGATTGCCGCCGCCAGCGCGTGGGGGACGAGGTGGCGACCGGGCGTGCCGCTGCGGATGCGTCGCACCGCCCAGGGGGCCCGAAGCGTGAACTCGGTCCCGGCCAGGCCGCGGCTCGCGATGTCGGTGGCGCGGACGTCGGCCGCCTCGCCGAGCCCGAAGGTCATGACCGCCGCGCGGGTGACGTCGCGCATGGCGGCCACCCGGAGGTCATCGGCGTTGAGCACGGCCAGGCCTCCCGACGGCAGGGCCATGGGCAGCTCGGCCTTGGCCCGCGCGATGCGCTCGATGCTGCCGGCGCGCTCCAGGTGAGTGGCATGCACCGCCAGCACGATGCCGATCTCGGGCTGCGCGATCTCGGCCAGCCGGGCGATCTCGCCAACGGTGTACATGGCCATCTCGAGCACAGCGGCCTCGTGCTCCGGACGCAGGCGCAGGACCGACATCGGCAGGCCGGACTCCGAGTTGTGG
>JADLBB010000033.1 GCA_020848055.1 Chloroflexota bacterium
AGATGGATGCGATGCAGGACGCGATGCAGTGCGGGAGACAGCAGCACGCCGGTGCTGGCCAGCAGGACGACACCGCTGTAGATGGCATACGCCGAGGCGAACAGCTTGCCCACATCGGTGTCGAGCTCATCCACCGGGCCCATGCCGCCCAGGATCATCGAGGCGTTGTAGAGGCAGTCAACCCAGTCGTCAATCCCGCCCAGAAAGTGGTAGCCCACCATCCCGATCGCCAGCGAGACGCCGATGATCATCGCGGCGACCGAACCGCTGCGCAGCATGCGACGGCGAAACACCTCGGGCGGGGCGAGTGGTTCGCGGTGCGACTCGAACCCGAACATCCCTCGGCACTGAAGCGTCATGGCACCGGCGTCCTGGAAGGCATCTGGCAGCGGGGCCTCTCGAGCGGAATGCCGTGGTCGAACCCGAAGTGGACGGCTCATCCTATCGCGCGGATCAACCGTCCGGCTCGCGCAGGCGTCCAATCGGGGTGAGTCGCCAAAGGGCGGATCGGCCGGCACCAATGCCAGCCGACCCACCGGGCGAAGGGACGTGAGCGTCACCCGAGAACGTGGTGCAGCACCGGGGTCTGCTTGACGATGGGCTGCTCGTCCAGGATGGCGTCGAGGCCGTAGATCTCGCCGGCGCGGATCACGCCCAGGATGAGCGCGACGATGCCGAGCAGGGCTGTCAGGTTCACGAAGCCGTGGGCGAAGTCCCAGGCGGCGATGGTGAAGGCCGCCATCATGACGAAGCCCATCAGCGCTGCGAACCGGGTGGCCAGGCCCAGGATCAGCGCCACGCCGATGGCGATCTGGCCGAACGGCACGATGAAGTTGATGGCTTCCAGCAGCTGCGGGCTGTTGGCGAGACCGACCCAGAAGGCCTGGGTGGGGTTGACGATCGCGCCCTCCACGGCCCCCTCGGCCGTACCGCCGGTGCCGAAGACCAGGAAACCGTAGGCCGAGAAGGGCTCGGCCGCGAGGACCTTCTGGAGGCCGGCGAATAGGAAGGCCCATCCGGTGATGAGCCGGAGCGCCAGGATTCCCCAGGCCCTTGATCCGGTGAGATTGGTCATTGCATGTGCCACCTTTCTGGTGATGGTGGTGCGTGTGATTGCGATGACCTCACCCTACGGGGGCTGGCGATCCCCCGCGCATGCCAGGTGGCCCGATCCTGCGGGACCGATGGCCCCCACCTGGCGATCCCTTCAGCCCGTCGCGGCCATGACATCCGGGCTGAGCAATTCTGGCCAGCGGACGTCTCGCATTACCTGGGCTCCATCTCGACCACGATCGCCCAGCTCGACGCCGCGGCGGAGACGGGCGATATAGACGCCACCGAACTCGACGCTGCGTAGGACGAACTGGTCCACGCGGTCTAGGCGATCACCGCGCCAGGCGTTCGACCATCTCCCCCCATTGGTGACGGGCGATCCGCCATGAAGGCCGGGCTCATGCTGCGAGGGCGCCGAATGAGATGGTAGGAGAAGCTAGCTGGCGGGCCCGACCGGATTCGAACCGGCGATCTCCAGCGTGACAGGCTGGCATGTTGGGCCGCTACACCACGGGCCCGCGGGAGCGACGGTGGCCGAGTCTAGCAGAGATCAGGTGCGTGGTCCGTCAGGTCCCCCGATCCGCCGTTCGCTGATCAGCCGGGCCGCCATCAGCGCGTAGGCTGTCGCGCCGACAACGGCACCCAGACCACCGGCCAGGAAGGCCGGCGCCCTGTCCGGCTCGGCTGCGGCACTCGTCGCCGCCGTGGCCGCCAGCGCCAGCATCGTGGCGGCAAGGAGCGCGCAGCCCAGGATCCCGACCGTCCACGCCAGCGGCCGATGCGACCTCAAGCCGGCGAGGACGGCGAGATGCCAGGCGCCGACCAGGAGCACGCCGATCGAGAACGCGACGATCGTGCCGCGCAGCGCATCGGTGTCGATGGCCAGCGGCGGAAGCATGGCCTCCAGGCGCTCGGTGCCGGCAACGGCCAGGGCCAGGCCTCCCACGCCGGCGACCAGCCAGGCAATCCCCAGCGCCAGCAGGAGCGCGCGGACCACGCCCCGACGTCAGCGCGCGCGGCGCAGGAGAAGGATGGCGGCCGCGCCGAAGACGAGGGTCATGATCGCCAACGCGATGGCGATGACCGGCGATCCCGGCCGGGCGGTGGCCACCAGGATCGTGCCCGCGGCCGATGCCACGCCGGCGACCCCGGACAGCACGCCGGTGATAAGCCTCGAGCGGGGCACGTCACCCAGGACCGCAACGCCTCCGGCGGCCAGGCCCACGCCGAACAGCGTGAGCACCACGGCACCGATGGACTGGACCAGGATCATCGACCCCAGGCTCGGTGGTGGGTCGCTGACGTACCGCGAGCCAAGCGTCAGCGACAGGGCAAGCATTCCAATGCCGGTGATGACCAGGGCGAGGCCGCCCACCACCACCGCAACGGTGGCCGCTGCGGCCGCCTCTCCCAGGTGAGCCGGCGCCAGGGTTGCGTGGCCGCGCCCTCGTGCACCGGTGGTCGAGGCGGCGCGGATCGGTCGTCTGTTGGTCATCGGCCACCGATTGTAGCCGGACGACGGACGGGCTCTCGGCGCTGGACCCTATACTCGGCCGTCAAATGAGATTCGAGATGCCGGTCGACCCTGGCACCGAGCGGCGCGCGCGCATCGGTCGCTGGGTGAGCTTCACGCTCGCCGTCCTGCTCGTGCTGCTGGTGGTCTACCTCGGATATGTCGGCTTCGTCGGCTCGGGCCAGCTGATCGCGGCGCCGACCAACAGCACGGACTGCCGCACGCCTGCGACGATGAACTGGGCGTACGAGGCGATCAACTACGACATCGCCACCGACGACGCCCTGGCCGAGGAACCCGATCAGAAGGACTGCTCGTCGCAGGGCCAGCCCGCCGGCACCCAGGTCGAGGGGCCCGGCGGCGTCAGGCTGGCCGGCTGGTACATCCCCGCCGCCTCGGGCATCGGGCCGACCGGACCAACGGTCATCCTGGCGCACGGCTGGAGCAGCAACAAGAGCGA
>JADLBB010000034.1 GCA_020848055.1 Chloroflexota bacterium
TCAACGACGGAGGCGACGACGCGCGCGCCCGAACCCCGGTTGCCTGGGACGCGCCGAGCCAGTGGCGAGACCGAGCCGTCGCTCACGAGGTCCGTCGCCCTGTCCCGCTCGATCCGCCGCATCGCCGCCCTGCTCGCCAGCCTGACCCTGCTGCTCACCAGCATCCCTGCGCCGGTCACGGCCGTGGACCCGATCGGCGGCGGCGCGCAACCTGCGCGCCTCGATCGCCCCCCGCTGGGCGGGCGCTCGACCAATGCGGGCGACGCCTTCCTGATGCCCGACTTCGTGGACGAGGTGGTGCTCGATGGCCTGGACTGGCCGGTCACGCTCGACTTCGCCGATGACGGGCGGGTCTTCGTTGCCGAGAAGAGCGGCGCCATCAAGGTCTTCGACAGCCTCGCCGACCCAACCCCGTCGACCTGGGCGGACATCGGCACCAAGGTCCACGACTTCTGGGACCGTGGCCTGCTGGGCATGGCCCTCGATCCCGACATGTCGACCAACGGTCGCCTGTACGTCGCCTACACCTTCAACGCGCAGATCGGCGGCACCGCGCCGGTATGGCCCGACGACACCTGCCCCAACCCTCCCGAGCAGCTGACCGATGGCTGCGTGGTCAGCGGCCGCGTCTCGGCCCTGACCTCGGGCGGTGGCGAGCAGGTGCTGGTCTCCGACTGGTGCCAGCAGTTCCCGAGCCACTCGATGAGCGGCATCGTGTTCGACGCCGATGGCGCCCTCATCGTCGGAGGTGGCGACGGCGCTTCGTTCGACGTCGCCGACTGGGGCCAGTTCGGCGGCAGCCTGCCTAACACGCCCACGCCTCGCAACCCGTGCGGAGACCCTCCCGGTGGAGTCGGAGGCGTCATGAACTCTCCAACCGCGGAGGGCGGAGCACTGCGAGCGCAGGACCTGCGCGGGACCACGTACGGCGACCCGGTCGGCCTCAACGGCTCGGTCATCCGCATCGACCCGGCCACCGGTGCGGCGATGCCCGACAACCCGACCACCAGCGGCAGCGCCAACGAGCGCCGCATCATCGCCTACGGCCTGCGCAACCCATTCCGCATGGCGATCAACCCGGCCGATGGCGCGCTGTGGATGGCCGACGTCGGCTGGTCCGACTGGGAGGAGGTCGACCGCCTTGGCGTCCCGACCGATGCGGTGCGCAACTTCGGATGGCCATGCCGCGAGGGCATGGGTCCGGTGAGCGACTACTCGCCCCTGGACCTGTGCAACTCCCTGTCCGACTGGACCGATCCGGTGTTCGTCTACTCGCACGCCGACGAGGCGGTTCCGGGGGATGGTTGCGGCACAGGTGGCGCCATCGCGGGCATGGCCTTCTACGAGGGAGGCTCATATCCGGCCCTGTACGACGGCGCCCTGTTCTTCGCGGACTACGCCCGCGGGTGCGCATGGGTCATGCCGCTCGGCGAGGACGGACAGCCCGATCCGACGGCCACCATGCATTTCGGCGACCTCTCCTTCCCGGTTGACCTGGTCGTGGGTCCCGACGGCGATCTGTTCTATCCCGACCTGATCGATGGCGAGATCCACCGCATCCGTTACCAGGGACCCAACGAGGTGCCTGATGCCCAGGTGACGGCCGCTCCGACCTGGGGGCTGTCACCGCTCAAGGTGAACTTCGACGCCTCCGGCTCAAGTGACCCCGACGAGGACGCCCTCACATACGCCTGGGACTTCGGCGATGGCGATGGCGCCTTCAACGACGCGACCGGCGCGACCCCCAGCCACACCTACGCCTCGGGCGGAACCTACACGGCACGCGTGAGGGTCAGCGATGGAAGGGGTGGAACCGATACCGCCCAGGTGGTGCTCAGGGTCGCCAACGGCTTCACCGACGTGGCGCCAGGCTCCATCTTCCGCGGGGACATCGGCTGGTTGGCGGTCAACGGCATCACCACCGGCTGTGCGCCTGCCCTGTTCTGTCCCGCCAGCCCGGTGACGCGCGCCCAGATGGCGAGTTTCCTGGTGCGATCCCTGGGCTTGACCGCCGGCGGCTCGCCCGACCTGTTCACCGACATCGCAGGGACCGTGCACCGAGCCGACATCAACCGGCTGGCCACCGCCGGCATCACGTCCGGCTGCACGACCGCCACGTTCTGCCCCGAGCGCGTGGTGACCAGGGCGGAGATGGCCAGTTTCCTGGCCCGCGCGCTCGGTCTGACCGGCTCGGCTCCGGATGCCTTCACCGACGACGGTGGGTCCATCCACGAGCACAATATCAACCTGATCGCCCAGGCCGGCATCACCACCGGCTGTACGCCCACGACGTTCTGCCCGGACGCATCGGTCACTCGCGAGCAGATGGCGGCCTTCCTGCACCGCGCCTTCGCCGGCCGCTTCCCCGGGTAGCGCCTGGCCAGGGTCAGGCGAGGTCGCGGGCGACAAGGTCCTCGAGCGTCTCACGCCGGCGGCTCAGCCGGAGCCTGCCTCCCTCGATGACTGCCTGCGCCGGCCGCAGCCGGCCGTTGTAGTTCGACGACATGGCTGCGCCGTACGCACCCACCCCGCCGATGGCCAGGAGGGCGCCCTCGCCCGCCGACGGCCCGAGGTCGAGGTCGGTCGCCAGCAGGTCCCCCGCCTCGCACACCGGACCCGACAGGGTCCAGCGCCGGTTTGGCACGGGCGTGCCGGGCGACAGGAGCGTCACCGGGTGGCGGGCGCCGTACAGCATCGGGCGCAGCAGCTCGGTCATGCCGGCATCGGCGACCAGGTGGCCACGGGCCTGGACCCGCACGACGCGGGTCAGCAGCCACCCGGCCGAGGCGGTGATCGTGCGTCCCGGTTCGACGATGACGCGCCGGCCATGGAGGCGAGGGCCGACCGCGGCGGCCCACTCCGCCGGCGGTCCGTCGAAACCACCGCCCAGATCGATGGTGCCGATGCCATGCTCATCCGCCAGGCGCATCAGCATCCCCGCCAACTCACCGAACGGCTCCGGGTCGCGTATGGCCGAACCGATGTGGGCTCCGATGCTCTCCGGCCTCGCCCGCGCCAGCGCATCGGGCAGCTCGTCGAGCGCGA
>JADLBB010000035.1 GCA_020848055.1 Chloroflexota bacterium
ATGCGGATCACATCGAAGGGCCAGGTGACGATTCCTCAGCGCGTGCGTGAGGCAGCCGGATTCCTGCCCCATACCGAGGTCGAGTTCATCATCGAGCCTCAAGGCGTCCGCATCGTGAAGGCGAAGCAAGGATGGCTGCCGACCCGCGGCGCCACGGTCGTTGATCGCCTGCGTCGTGGTGCAGGACGCGCGTCGATGTCGACCGACGCGATCATGGCCTTGACGCGAGGGGAGTCGTGACGCCTGTCCTCGTCGACAGCAACGTCCTGCTCGACGTCGCGACCGACGACCCGAAATGGGGAGCCTGGTCCAGTGCCACGCTCGCGCGCACGGCGGACGAGGCGGTCCTCGTCATCAACGCGCTGGTCTATGCGGAGGTGTCGATCGGTTTCGCTGCGATCGAAGCGCTCGAGGACGCGCTGCCGGCCGAACTCTTCCGGCGAGAGGATCTGCCGTACGAGGCCGCCTTCCTGGCGGGGAAGGCGTTCCTCAGCTACCGTCGCCGAGGCGGAACGAAACGCTCACCGCTGCCGGACTTTTTCATCGGCGCCCATGCAGCGGTCTCCGGCTACCGGCTGCTGACGCGTGATGCAACCCGGTATCGGACATACTTCCCCAAGCTCCGACTCATCGCACCCGAAGCCTGAGCCCGCAGCCCAGAGGTCATGGACGTTGGGCAGGTGGACGCTCCGCTGGGTCGAGGACGGCCATGCTCGGGGCAAGGTCGTCATCACCGTCGCCGACGCATGACGCGGGATCACCCGTCCGGGGCTCTCACGGAGGGCCGGGCCGCTCGAAACCCGACCAGGTGCCGGCCGCCTGGCGTCGCTCGAGCTCGGCACGGATGTCGGCCAGTTGGTCCTCGCTGAACTCGGGATACAGACGGCGCAGGATGAACGTCGCGCGATCGAGCTCCGACATCGGCCCGGCCTCATCGGCGGCCTGGTTGACCAGGATGAGTGCCTGCCGGCGCATCCGGTACGCCCACTCGGCCCGCTCATCGGGGCTCATGGCCTGGACGCGCGCATCAAGGGCGCGCTGACCCGCATCAGGGGGTTGAAGCGCGAAGTCGATCCAGGATTTCATCGACACCGAGGGCACGCGCGTATCGCTCCAGGTAGGTCCAGTCAACGATAGCCGCATTGGCGCGCAGCAGGTTGGCACAGTCGCGGAGCTGCAGCTCGGAAATCCCCGCCGACCATTCCAGCTTGGCCAGGATGAGATCCTCGAGACTGAGCACCCAGACATGGCCCAGCCTGGGGTGATCCCACTCCTGTCGCCGGCGCTGGGCACTGCGCGCCCAGGCGTCTCGACGCCCGAGCATCAGATCGGCCTTGCCAAGACCTGATTGCGCGACGACCGACGCGATCTTCGCATCACCCTCACCGATCGGCCGATTGACGACGTAATCCCGCTCGAAGGCACGCTCGATCCGATGGAACTCGTGCGGCTGCAGGTCGAGGACGATGTCGATGTCCGCGGTCTGCCGTGGCTCGCCGTAGCGTGGCAACGCCTCCGAGCCGGTCACGTAGTAATCGACGCCGATGCGCTCCAGGCGCCGGATCACATCGGAGGCGACGTCGTCATCCACGCGCCGATCGTACGCCGGTCCGGACACTCAGCGGCGGGGCTCCCAGCTGAAGAAACGGATCGCGATCGCCACGCCGATCACCCCCCACAGCGCGACGATGCCAACCGCCGTCCACGGCACGCTCGTATCGGCACCGGCGCGGTACAGCCCGATCATGGCGTCGGCGAAGTGGCGCACCGGCAGCCACAGGCTGACCGTGTTGAGCCAATCGGGGGCGTTGTCCATCTGGATGAACACGTTGCTGACGAACAGGACCGGCAGCACGACGGCGTTGACGATGGCCGGAGAGGCATCGGCGTTCGGTATCACACCGGTCAGGGCCAGGCCGAGCGCGCTGAAGGCGGCGGCCGACACGATCAGCACGACCAGCATGGCGGGCACCGATGCCCATGGCACCGGGACCTCGTAGAACAGCGCGCCCGCCGCTCCCACGATGACGACCAGCACGAAGGCGATGAGCACCGCGTGCCCGATCCGGCCGGCGAGATAGGCCCATGCCGGCAGGGGCGTGCCGCGCACGCGCTTGAGGATCCCGTTGTCGCGCGCCATCGTCACTGTCATCGCCAGGTTGGTGAACGTGGCGGTCACGACGCCGAAGACCATGATGGCCGGCGTGAAGAAGCGCCCGGCACCGGCGCCGAACAGGACGTTGAAGATGACCATGAACAGCAGCGGGAAGGCGAACGTGAAGAAGGCGGCTGCCGGATTGCGCCAGAACGAGCGGTTCTCGTAACGGACCTGGCGCAGGGCCAACATCGCGCTGCTCATGCGTCCGCCTCCCCTTCGGCGCTCGTCAGTTCAAGGTACACGTCCTCCAGGGACTGTCGCGTCACCTGGAGGCCCTCGAGCGCATGGCCGCCGGCGATCGCCCAGCCGGTGAGATCGTGCAGCAGCCCGGTCGGCTGATCGGTCTCGATCGTCCAGCCCACCCCGGTCGGTCGCGCATCGAGCTCCGAGGGCGGCTCGACGCCGTCCGACAGGCCAAAGGTGACGGTCGAGCGGCTCGAGGATGCGCCGATCAGCTCGGCCGGCGTGCCGGTCGCCACGATGACCCCATCGGCCATGATGGCCAACCGATTGGCCAGGTACTGCGCCTCGTCCATGAAGTGCGTCGTGAGCAGGATCGTCTTACCCAGCCCCGCAAGGCCGCGGATGGTTTCCCACGCCTGGCGGCGCGCCGACGGATCAAAGCCGGTGGTCGGTTCGTCCAGGAACAGGAGTTCCGGGTCGCCGGCCAGGGCCACCGCCAGGTCGACCCGGCGCTTCTGGCCGCCCGACAGCTTGTTGACGCGCCGATCGGCCTGTTCGCCCAACCCGGCGAGGTCGATCGCCACGGCGGGATCCATGGGTCGCGGGTAGTAGCCGGCGACCATGGTCACGATCTCGCGGACGGTCAGGTACTCGTCGACGCCGGTCTGCTGCAGGACGATCCCCATCCGCTCGCGCAGCTCACGCTCGTGGCGGCCCGGATCGTGCCCCAGCACCGTGACGTCCCCGCCGCTGCGGACCCGATGGCCCTCCAGGATCTCGACCGTGGTCGTCTTGCCGGCGCCGTTGGGACCCAGCAGGGCGAACACCTCGCCGGCCGCGATGCTCAGGTCGATGCCGCGCACGGCCTCGAGCGACTCGTACGACTTGCGCAGTCCGCGGACCTCGATCGCCGCGACCATCAGCCCCGTCCTACGGGGCGGCCGCCAGGAAGGTCCAGGCCGCGAGCACGAAGGCGATGATCAGGAAGGTCGCCAGGGCCAGCGGCAGGAATGCGACGCCCAACGGCCGGTGCGACAGTTGTGAGTCGATGCGGCCGGCGTCGGATTCGGCGGGCATGGCTGCGGGCACGCCCGCCTCCGCTCCGCTCGCGGCCGGAAGGTTGCTCTGTGCGCTCATCTAGAGCGCATGATAGTCGCCAGCCCGTCATCGAGAGAGGATTCGGTGAACTGGCCGATGTGCCGGGCGCGGATGATCCCCGCACCATCGATGAAGAACGTCTCGGGCGGTCCAAGGATCTCGTACGCCTCCGCCACCCGGCCGCCGGGGTCCATGGCGGCGGGCCAGGTGGCGCCGTTGCGTTCCATGAACTCGCGGGCCGCGGTGGAACGGTCCTGGAAGACGATCCCGATCACGAACAGGCCGTCGGCGGCGTGGCGCTCGACCGCCCGGCGCAGAAGGGGAAACTCCTCGACGCAGGGACCGCACCAGCTGGCCCAGAAGTTGACGACCACCGGACGTCCGCGAAGGCCGGCCAGGCTGATCGGGTTTCCGTCAAGGTCGACCAGCGTGAACCCGGGCGCCTCGCTGCCGACGGTGGCGGCTCCCGGCGCGGGCACGCGCCAGGCCAGCACGGCCACGATGAGTCCGAGCAGGACCAGCGGCAGGACCGCCGCCACGATCAGGTGCCGACGGGGCAGGCGCCGTAGATCGACGCCGTCGCCATCGCGCGAGGGGGTCAACGAGGAGTCAGTGACTGGCTTCCTCGCCGTGCGAGGAGCGTTCGGTCTCCGTCCACTCGTGGTTGGCGGCCCGCACCCACCATATGACGCCCAACACCAGCCCGCCGAGGCCCGGAAGTGCCAGGAAGGGGTTGGCGATCTCGCCGTCGGCACGGAAAGCCAGGCCGGCGCCGATCAGTGCGGCCGAGACGGAGAACCAGACGGGCAGCGCGCTGGGCCCGGGCAGATGGACGCCGCGCGGAGGTTTCGCCGCCGGTCCGGCAGCGCCGCCACGCGAGAACATGACGAACACCGCGCCAAGCACCACGAGCATGGCGACGCCCACCACCGCGAACCCGAACGTCGTGTCAGACATCGGCATCGACCCCCTAGCGCAGCAGGTAGATGGTGGAGAACACGCCGATCCACACCACGTCGACGAAGTGCCAGTAGATGCTGACCGCCTCGACCGCGGTGTGGTTGCGCGCGCTGAACTGGCCGCGCATGGTGCGAGCCAGGATGATCGTCAGGCCCACCGCCCCGCCGAAGACGTGGGCGCCGTGGAAGCCGGTGAGGGTGTAGAACACCGTCCCGAACACGCCGTCGCTGATGCCGAACCCGAGTTGGCTGTAGTCGTACAGCTGGCCCAACAGGAACGCGACGCCCAGGATCAGCGTGAGCGCGGTCCACAGCTTCAGCTTGCCGGTGTTGCCGCGTCGAATGGCCCAGATTCCGAACTGCATCGTGATGCTCGAGGAGACCAGGATGACCGTCAGTGCTATCGCCAGCCCCAGATCGAGGTGATGGGCGCCCTCCGGCGGGCCCCAGGTGCCCGGGGCGGCGTGGGCGCGCGCGTTGAAGTACGTGGCAAACAGGCCACCGAAGAACATCACCTCGCTGGCGATGAACAGCAGCATCCCGACCATCACGGTCGGCATGCCGCTCTGGCGGTTCGCCTCTTGCTCGGCCGGCGCCTGGACGGCCGGCACGGCCTGGGTCGTCACGCGGCGCCTCCGGCCTGCTCGGCGTCGAGGTCGCTGCCATCGGGGTTGTGGTCGTCGCCGTGCGCCAGGTAGAACAGGGGGCGCTCGGAATGGATCGGCGGCAGGCGGTCGAAGTTGTATGGCGGCGGCGGCGAGGTCGTGGCCCACTCCAGCGTGGTGCCGTCCCACGGGTTGTCGCCGGCCGGCTCACCGTTGATGAAGGTGGCGATGATGTTGACCAGGAACGGGATGATGCTGACCGCGATCATGAACGCGCCCACCGTTGACAGCGAGTTCAGCAGCGTCCAGCCGGCGTTCGGGTCGTAGTCGGCGATGCGGCGCGGCATGCCGAGCAGGCCGAGCTCGTGCATCGGGAAGAAGGCGAGGTTGAAGCCGATGAAGTGGATCCAGAAGTGGATCTTGCCCAGCGGCTCGTTCAACTTGCGCCCGAACATCTTCGGGAACCAGTAGTAGGTCGCGGCGAATACGGCGAACACCGACCCACCGAAGAAGACGTAGTGCAGGTGGGCCACCACGAAGTACGTGTCGTGCAGATGGAAGTCCACCGGCGGGATGGCGACCATCACGCCGTTGATGCCGCCGATCAGGAACATGCTGATGAAGCCCAGCGCGAAGAGCATGGCGGCGCTGAAGGTCAACTTGCCCCGCCACAGCGTCCCGAGCCAGTTGAACATCTTGACGCCGGTCGGGATGCCGATCAGCGCGGTCATGAACGCGAAGTACGGCAGGAAGATCGCGCCGGTGGTGAACATGTGGTGCGCCCACACGCTGAAGCTGAGCAGGCCGATGCCGATGGTGGCGAACACGAAGGCCTTGTAGCCGAACAGCGGCTTGCGACTGAACGCGGGCAGCACCTCGCTCACCACGCCCATGGCCGGCAGGATGACGATATAGACCTCGGGATGGCCGAAGAACCAGAACAGGTGCTGCCACAGGATCGGGTTGCCGCCGACCGATGGGTCGAAGAACGACCCGCCGTAGTTGCGATCGATGAACAGCGCGATGAGCCCGGCGGTCAGGACCGGCGTGGCGAGCAGGATCAGCACCGCGGTGACGAGCACGGTCCACACGAAGATGGGCATCCGGAACAGCGTCATGCCCGGTGCCCGCATCTTGAAGATGGTCGTGATGAAGTTCACGGCCCCCAGGATCGAGGCGGTCCCGACCAGCGTCAGGCCGATCAGCCATAGGTCGGTGCCAACGCCGGGTGACCGGTTCGAAAGCGGCACGTACGAGGTCCAGCCCTCGGCCGCGGCGCCGCCGAACAGGTAGCCGCTGAAGATGAGCAGGCCGCCCAGGGGCAACAGCCAGAAGCTCAGGGCGTTGATGCGCGGGAAGGCCATGTCCGGCGCTCCCAGCTGCAGCGGCACGATGAAGTTGGCGAAGCCCGACAGCACCGGGATGATGAACAGGAACAGCATGATCGTCCCGTGCATCGTGAACGCCTGGTCGAAGGTGTCGTGATCAAGGAACTGCATCCCGGGCACGGCCAGCTCGGAGCGGATGACCAGCGCCAGGATGCCGGCCGCGAAGAAGAACAGGAAGCTGTTGACGATGTAAAGGACGCCGATCTTCTTGTGGTCGACGGTCGTCAGCCAGTCCATGACCCAGGAGCGTCGCGAGACGCCGGTCGCCGGTCCGAGGGTGGTGGTTGCCATGCTTCGCGCTCCGTCCTAGCTGCCGACGGTCAGGGTGCCGGTCATCGTCGGGTGGATGTTGCAGTGGAACTCGTAGTCGCCCGCATCCATGGCCGGAATCACGTAGGTGAACGTCTCGCCGGGCTGAACGTCGGTGCCGTCGAACTCGATGGCGCCGATGCCGACGTCGTGCACCACCGTGTCGTTGTTGGTGAACTCGATGCAGAAGGACTCGCCCGCCGGTGCCGACAGGCTCTGCGGGTCGAACTTGAGCGACTGGACCGCCGCCAGCTTGATCGTGGTGCCACAGTCGGCGGGTGAGGCGCTGGGCACCGCGGCGAGCAGGCCGGCAATGTACGCGTCGTAGTCCGCTCGGGCCATCGCCTGCACGCTGAACCGCATGTCAGCGTGGCCGGCGCCGCAGAACTCGGCGCACTGCCCGGAGTAGGTCCCGGCCTCGGTGACGGTGAACTCCAGCTCGTTTGGCGGGATCCCCTCTCCGAAGTCGATGAGGTCGCGCTTGATCAGGAAGTCGGGCACGAAGAAGGCGTGGTTGACATCGAGGCTCTTGAGGATGAGGCGCACCGGCTCGCCGACCGGCACGGCCAGGACCGGGAGCTTCGCCGCGCTGCCGTTGACGACGGCGCCGTTCGAGTAGCGGAAGGTCCATTGCCATTGGAAGCCGTCAACCTCGATGACGGCGCCGGGATGGTCGGACTTCGCGTCAACCTCCGCCAGGGTGATCATGCTGAACGTGAAGAGGACGAAGACGATGATCGTCGGGATCGCGGTCCACACGATCTCAATCTTGTTGTTGCCGTGGTACTGCTTGGGCAGCGTGTCGTCACCGGGCTTGCGGCGGTACCGGACGATGGCGTACACGAGGAAGCCCTCGACGCCGACGAAGACGATGACCGCCAGCGCCAGCACCAGCAGATACAGGTTGAAGACGTCCTTGCCGGCCTCGGTCTTCGGCTCGGGCGGCAGCATGCAGCCGCCCAACAGGAAGATGAGCAGGAGCGGGGCGGCGACACGAATGGCGCTTCGCCATCGGGTCCGGCTCGAGGTCGCGGTCGGCTGCATCAGGTCGGTCTTTGCGGCTCCTTGCGGCAGGTGCTGAATCCGGCAGGCCCGGACCACCGGGCTCCGGTACGCGGGCTGGCCGCGGCACGGCCCGCATTGTATCGAACAGCGTCAACCGCGCGCCGGTGTTCTCGGCAGGTCCTTAGTCGGATCAGCGGTCGGGGCAGGTGGCGTCCTCGCTCGGAAGGATGGGACGCACCGCGACCGAGTAGCGATGCTCCCCGTCCTTGGTCCAGCGCGTGATCTCGGTCGCCTCCGCGAGGGCCGCCCACCACGCCTCCGCATCGGCGCCGGAGACCACGCCGCACCTGCTGCCGTCACCGAACATCGCCACCTCGACGCCGAAGGTCGCCGGGTCGTCGACTGTCGGCCAGTCCGCCACATCGGCTGGCAGGTCGGCCGGCGGCGGTTCGCCGGTCACGTCGCGCACGTACAGCCGAAGGGCGTCCGGCTGCCAGAGCCGCCATCCGGCATCCACCCACTCATCCGCCGGGACCGCATCGTCGATCGCGGTCAGCGCCGATGCAAGCGCCGACAGCCTGCGGTGGGCCTCCATCTCGGCCGCACTCATCCCGGGCGGCACTCCGGTCTCGCGAGAGACCAATCCGAGGGCGTAGACCCTGATCGTCACGTGGCGACCGGCCGCGTCCAGCTCGAAAACGGTGTCGGGCGCATCGGCAACCATGGCCGTCGCACCCCGCAGGTCGCGGTCGGCCGTGAACAGCCCGGTATCCTCGACCGCCTCCAGTACGCGCTGAATGCCCGCCTCGCTGAGCCGCCGGACCTCGATCGGCATGACCGCTGGGCCGGGGAACCTGGCATCCACCGCTCCGGGCCGGAGGACCCGCCCGTCACCGAGCAGCACGAAGGACGGCATGGCGCGCACGATGAACTCCATCGGCACGAAGCCACCCTGGATGCTCATGACCAGCACGGCGGAGTCCCCTGCGGGATGGGTGATGTCCCCGCTCGAATCCGGCGATCCGGACGGCGACACCGAGCCGGGAGGAGTCGGTGTGACCGGCGGGGCCGCGCACGCGGACAGGAGCAGGAGCACGGCCGCAGTAGCGCTTGAACGTCTCATGCCTGCATGGACGCAGGACCGCACCGCGCGGTTCCGGGTCGATCGGTCCACAATGCATGCGATGCGCGCCCACCTTGCCCGCTGCCTTCCCGCCCTGCTGGGAGCGTGGCTCGTCCTGCCGGGTGCGGCCTTGGCCCACGAGGCCACGGCACCGCCACCCGAGTGGCCCGGCGTGCTGCTGGCGTGGTCGTTCGACCCGCTGGTCGTCGGGCTGCTGGTAGCTGTGGCGGCCGCCTACGGGTGGGCCGTGCGGCGCGTGGGCCGCGCCCACCCTGGCAACCCGCATCCGCGCCACCGGACGTGGCTCTTCGGCGGCGGAGTGGCGGCGATCGCCGTCGCCCTGCTCTCGCCGATCGAGGCCTACGAGGGCGTCCTGTTCAGCGTCCACATGATCCAGCACATGCTGCTTCAGCTCGTGGCGGCGCCGCTCCTGCTGGCCGGTGGCCCGATCACGCTCGCGTTGCGGGCCTCGTCGCCGGGAGTTCGGAGGCGGCTCCTTGCCGTCCTGCACAGCCGGATCGTGCGCGTCATCTCGTTCCCGCTGGTGGCATGGTTCGTGTTCGCCGCGGTCAACTGGGGCTGGCACTTCAGCACGCTCTACGATCAGGCACTCGAAAGCCTGGCGCTCCACTACTTCATGCACGCCACGATGCTCGGTGCCGCGCTGCTGTTCTGGTGGCCTGCCATCGGCGTCGATCCATCGCCCTGGCGGCTGCCGTACCCGGTGCGGCTGTTCTACCTGTTCCTGGCCATGCCGCAGAACTCGTTCCTGGGCATCGCGATCATGAACGCGCCGCAGGTCCTCTACCCCCACTACGTCACCAACATTCGCGACTGGGGCATCGCCGCAATCGACGACCAGCGCCTGGGCGGGGTGATCATGTGGACCCTTGGCGACGTCGCCTTCCTGGCCGGCCTGGCCGTCGTGGTCGCCATGTGGATCAGGCACGAGGAGCGGCGAACGGCGAGCCTGGACAAACGCCTGGCGGCCGAGCGGGCGGCCCGTGGGGAAGGGGCCTGGCGCCCGAATCGGTGAGTTTGGGCCCTGTCGGGGAGGGCGCCGGTCAGCCGATGGGCAGGCGCAACGGCAGGTGCACCAGGGCGTCAACCGCGACCGCGGCGAACAGCAGGGTCAGGTAGCTGTTGGAGTACTGGAACAGGCGAATGGCGGCCACGCCGTCGTTGACCCGGGAGCGGAGGCGGATGGCGCCCCACAGGTAGGCCGCGCCGAGCCCGACGGCCGAGACGAGATAGATGGCGCCCATGCCCGCCACCGGCCATAGCAGCAGGCTGATCGCCACCAGCACCGCCGTGTACAGCACGATCTGGCGGCCTGTCTCGGCCTCGCCACGCACCACCGGCAGCATCGGCACTCTCGCGGCTTCGTAGTCGCTGCGATAGCGCAGGGCGAGCGCCCAGAAGTGCGGCGGCGTCCAGTAGAAGACGATGCCGAACAGCACCATCGCCGGGAGCCCGACCTCGCCGGTGACCGCGGCCCAGGCGACCAGGACCGGCACGCAGCCGGCGGCGCCGCCGATCACGATGTTCTGCGGGGTGCTGCGCTTGAGCCACATGGTGTAGACGAAGACGTAGAAGCCGATGGCGCTCAGGGCCAGCAGCGCGCTGAGCAGGTTGACCGTCACGGTCAGCCACGCGAATGAGACGACGCTCAGGATGATGCCGAACGCCAGGGCGTTGCGCGGCGGCACCGCGTGCCGCGGTAGAGGTCGGTGGCGCGTGCGGCGCATGACGTCGTCGATGTCGCGATCCACGTACATGTTGATGGTGTTGGCCCCGCCCGCCGCCAGCGTCCCGCCGATCAGAACGGCGGCCATCAGCCATGGCGACGGCACTCCCTCGGCGGCCAGGACCATGGTCGGGATGGTGGTGATCAGCAGCAGCTCGATGATCCGTGGCTTGGTGAGCGCGATGTATGCGCGCACGGTGTCGATCGGGCCGGGTTCGCCGGCCGGCGGTGACGCGCGGCGCAACTCGGTGACGCGCAGGCGTCGGGTGACCAGCAGCAGCCAGACCGCGAGGCCCCACAGGGCAGCGCCGACGGCCAGGTGCGGTACGACGAAGAAGGCGGACAGACGCGACACGACGTTCAGGCCGCCCAGGGCGATCTGCACCGCGATCCCGATCAGCAGCCAGGAGGCGAGGACGCGGGGCAGCGGCGAGTCGGTCGCGCGACGCATTGCCAGCCACGTCCAGGCAATGAGCCCGGCCAGGACCAGGCTCACGATCCGATGCGCGAGCATGAGCGCCTGCTCGGTGCCCACCACGTTCGGGAAGAGCGAGCCATTCATGAGCGGGAAGTCGGCCCAGGCGAGGCCCGCATGGTGCCCCGTCACCCACGAGCCGAGCAGCATCTGGGCGAACGTGGCGGCGGCGGTCAAGGCCACCAGCCGTGTCAGCCCCGGCCTGGCGTGGACGGCCGGCAGCGGACCGCGCGCGGCGCGCTCGGCGATGAAGATCGTGGCCGCGAACACGGTCAGCGCCATCCCCAGGTGAGCGGTGACCAGGTCGGCGTGCAACTGTTCGAGGACGACCTGGCCCCCGAGCCACGCCTGTACCAGCACCAGCACCCCGGCCACCACGGCGGCCACCAGCAGCGGACGGTCGCGCCGCCGCTCGCTGAAGACCGTGATCAGCGCGACCGCACCCACCAGCGGCCCGACGAAGACAGCCGCGATCAGCCGGTGCGTGTGTTCGATCCAGGCATTCAGGTCGGCGGGTGGGATCCAGTCGCCGAAGCACAGCGGCCAATCCGGGCAACCGAGGCCCGAATCGGTTGCGCGCACCAGGCCACCGGCGGCGATGAGCGCGACCGTCGCGACGGCGGCAGCAATGGCGAGCTTGGCGAATCGGGTCAAACAGGGCTTCCTTTCGGCACCGCTGGACGCTCCCGGCGCAGGCCGAACATGATAGTGGTCAGGTGGCAGCATCCACCGTGGTGGCGGCCAGCTGCCGGGCGATGTCGACCACCCAGCTGCCGACCTCGGGTTCGGGCAGGATGGAATCGGGCCGATACAGGATGCGCTCGGGTGCGACGCTGCGTTCGACGGCCCGACCGATGATCTTGTCCTGGAACATCGGATCGTATGCCACCAGGATTGGCACGACGATCACCCGCTCGGTGCGCTCCAGCATCGACTCGATCGCGCTCGTGGTCGGCTGCCGGCTGTAGTTGACCAGGTGGCCACACCACGCGTGCGCGCTGGCGGCGATGCCCAGCTCGCGCTCGACATGCTCGCGAATCGAGATGAAGAAGCGGTCCCAGTCATCGTTGAACTCGGCGCTGCCGTATCCCACAAGGACCAGGCCATGGCTGGCATCGGCGAGGTCGGCGGGGTCTCCCATCATCTCGCTCACCCGGCGCACGGTGTTGCGCTGGACGAGGCCCGAAAAATCGAGCAGCGGGGCGACCTCCAGCCGCGCTGATGGCGAATAGACCTCGATCCCCTCGCTGCCCAGTCGCGCGATCAGCTCGGGATCGTCCACCAGTCCGCAGATGGCCGGGATGTCGTCGAAGCTGTGATCGGAGATGGTGAGCAGGAGCGGGATGACGATGACGCGCTCGATGCCGGCCGCGTCGAAGGCCTTCAGTTGCGTCGCGATCGACGGTTCGGTGTACTCCATGAACCCGGTCCGTACCGCCCCCACGCCGGGTATCGCCAGCAGGCTGTCCGCGACCTCGTCGTGCACGTCGAGCAACAGCCCGCGCCAGGCGGCCGATCGTGAGCCGTGATTGACGAGCAGGATCCCGGTCCGAGCGTCCGGGTCGAACCCGGGGCGCACCGATTGCGCCCTGGCGGCCTCGCCGGCCGGTGCCGGCGGCGGACCATCCGCGGCATGGGCCCGACGTGCGCCGGCATGTACAGGGTCGTTTGTCACCTCGTCGGTCACGAGCAATCCACTGACTCCATCCGAATTCATGAGCGAAGGAAATGGGCGGTCCCTAGCCTAACTCAAACCGGGAAGGTCGGAATTAGGCGGTGGAGCCGGCAGCCAGGCGAACGCGGCGCTCGGCCTCGCGCGCCACCGGCAAGAGCCGGAACGGGCTCGGCAGGCCAGGCAGCACCAGACGGCTCAATGCGGCCAGTCGCCTCATCCCGTCCGCGCGCGCCGGAGACCAACCGATACCGTACTGCGCCCGGATGTCCGGGCGCAGAATGGAGAGGGAGACCAGGTGCATCGCCTCCGCCACGAGATCCGGCATGTGCGGCAGCGGGTGCAGGATGGTGCGGGCGATGGTGCGAGCCTGCGGCGTGACCCCGACTCGCCCCGAGGAGACCATGTCGTTCATCCAGTCCCGCAGTTCGACCAGAGTCGGCGGGACGCCGTCGGCGGGAACGCCCAGCAGCTCGGCCACGACGCGAGCCTCGTCGTGGTAGGCCTGGGCGCGCTCCGGGTTGATAGGCCCGACGAAGCGGCGGTAGACGCGCAGGGCGGTATCCACGAGCGTGGCGTGCACCCACAGCAGTGGCTCGGGGTCGAGCGCGCGGTAGGGGTGGCCGTCGGGCAGCTCCCCCTCCACCGCGGCGTGGATGGCGTTGATGCGCCTGATGGCGGCACCGGCCTGGCTGCGGGTGCCGAACACCACGTCGAAGCTGCTGGAAAGGGTGCGCATGAGCCGGCCGAAGGGATCGGTGGCGTAGGTCGAGTGATCGGCCACTCCGGCCGCGACGACTGGATGCGCCGCCTGCAGCAGCAGGGCGCACGACCCACCTGCCAGTACGATGAGCTCGCGGTCCACCTGCCAGGAGGCGCTGCCCGGTCCGAACAGGCCGCGCGCCTCAGCCAGTGGCGCTTCGCCACCCGCGCTCATCCCCGCGCGGTGGTCCAGCGTCACGCGCGCCGGGTCGTGGCCCGGCCGGCTGGGGTCATGCAGCGGGAACATGTGCTGCATCGTAGACCACGCCGCTTGCCATAATCGCGCGATGGACATCGAGGTTGGTCGCTTCAGTGGCGAGGCGCGCGATTTCTACACCGCGGCGGAGATCGCGTTCGGCACGCACGCGCACGACGAGGACATCGCGCATTTCATCGCGACCTTCGAGCCCGACCGCGCCATCGCCGCCACGGAGGCCGGCGAGATCGTCGGCACCGCGGGCGCGTACAGTTTCGCGTTCAGCGTCCCCGGAGCGGTCGTGCCGGCCGCCGGGGTGACGATCGTGGCGGTCCTGCCGACGCATCGGCGCCGCGGGATCCTGCGCCGCATGATGCGGCACCAGCTGGACGATGTTCACGCTCGTGGCGAGTCCCTCGCCATCCTGTGGGCCAGCGAGGGCGGCATATACCAGCGATTCGGGTACGGCCTGGCCTCCCTGCACGCATCGATCAAGCTGGCTCGCGATCGCGCAGCGCTGCGCCTGCCACGAGAGCCCGTTGGGCCAGTCCGATTGGTGAACGTCGCCGAGGCGAGACAGGTGTTCCCGGCCGTCCACGATGCGATCGCCGCGCATCGGCCTGGCTTCTTCGCGCGCAGCGACGCGTACTGGGAGCACGAGTTCTTCCCCGACCCGCAGCACCGCCGCGACGGACGCAGCGCCGCGTTCGACGTCGTCCACGAGACGAACGGTGCCGCCGATGGCTACGCGCGCTACCGGATCAAGGACGACTGGGAGCACGTCGGACCCAACTCCTCGCTCGTGCTGGTCGAGCTCATGGCAGCCAACCCTGACGCCCACGTTGACCTGTGGGCCTACCTGCTCGGCGTGGACCTCATCGGCCAGATCGAGGCATGGGACCAGCCGGTGGACGATCCCCTGCTCCTGCTGGTGGCGGAACCACGACGCCTGCGGGCAACGATCGGCGACGCGCTTTGGCTGCGCATCGTTGACGTTGCCGGTGCGCTCGAGGGCCGCACCTATCGATCCGATGGAGAACTCGTGTTCGACCTCGGCGACGAGTTCTGCGACTGGAACGCTGGCACCTGGTCGATGACGGTCCAGGACGGCCACGCTCGCGTCGTCCCGAGCCGCGCGACCGCGCACATCGCGCTGGACGTCACGGACCTGGCCGCGGCCTACCTGGGCGCGTTCAGTTTCGCCCAGCTGGCGGCGGCAGGCCGCGCCAGGGAGATGGCCGAGGGCGGCATCGGGAGAGCCGACGCCCTCTTCCGAACCGACCGCGCTCCCTGGTGCCCAAGGGTGTTCTGATCACCGGGCCTCGCCGGAATCCGACTCGCCGCCGTGTGAACGCGAGCGCAACAGCCCCTTGACGCGCTTGGCCAACGGGCGAGCGTGTCGCTCGACCAACCAGCGGCTGCGACCTGTGGGCGTGGGGGCGAACGCCATCAGGGTAACGGTCTGCCGGGTGCCCGTCGCCCAGGACATCTTGTAGCGCTCGGTGTTACCGAGGAAATCGACTCGGCGCAGGCCGAGGTCGAATGCTCGCCGCACGGCAGACTCCTGCAGCAGCAGGCCCGGCGAAAGGTGCGCGAACGCCGGGTCGTAGCCGCCCTTGATGTCGTACAGGGTGTCGCTCGACTGCACGTTGAGCTCGAAGGCGATGCAACGACCGTCCAGGCGCAGGAAGTCGAGGCGCAGCTGGTCACGAGCGGCGGCCCATCGGGCGACACCGCGGTAGAACCGCTCGGCCTCCGGCCGCGACAGGATGGCGCTCCCAGCGGCGACCTTCCAGCCGGAGCCCTCGACCGCGAAGCCCTCATCCAGGAGCTCGTCGAGCCGCTGCGCTCCATCGTGGACCTCGAATACCGCCGCGCCCGAGCTGGCAAGCATGCGCTGCCGGCGCCGCAG
>JADLBB010000036.1 GCA_020848055.1 Chloroflexota bacterium
ACGCGCGAGTACTACTTCAACGACTTCGGCACCCAGGTCGTCAACCTCGGCCTGTCCGTGCTCGCGCGTCACCGCGGTGCCGACCTGCCGGAGGACGGCTACCGGGGCGCCTACGTCGACGCCCTCGCGAAGGAATTGTCCGAATCGGTCCTGGCCGAAGCGAGCGCCGATCCGAACGAGGCGGGCACGATCGCCGGCCGCTGGGCATCCGAGCGCGTGCGGGCCGGCATCGAGGCCAGCCTGGCACATCTCGGCGTGCGGTTCGACGTCTGGAAGGAGGAGGGTTCGCTCCACACCGAGGGCTGGGTCGAGCGCGCGGTGGATCGGTTGCGCGCGGCCGGGCACGTTTACGAGGCCGACGGCGCGACCTGGTTCCGCAGCACGACCTTCGGCGACGACAAGGATCGCGTCATCTATCGGTCCAACGGCCAGCCGACGTACTTCGCCAGCGACATCGGCTACGTGGCCGAGAAGTTCTCGCGCGGCTTCGACGAGCTCATCTACATCTGGGGCGCCGACCACCACGGCACCGTGGCCCGCGTCCGCAACGCGGCCGAGGCGATGGGCTACGACCGCGAGGCGGTGCGCATGCTGCTCATCGCCTGGGTCCGCTTCGTGCGCGACGGCGTCGAGATCCCGATGAGCAAGCGCTCCGGCGAGTTCATCACACTCGACGAGGTGCTGGCCGAGGTGGGCGTGGATGCGGCGCGCTGGTACTTCAGCGCGCGCTCGTTCACCAGCGGCATCGACTTCGACCTCGAGCTCGCCAAGGCACAGAGCAGCGAGAACCCGGTGTACTACGTGCAGTACGCGCACGCCCGCATGTGTTCGATCCTGCGCCACGCCGCCGATGCCGGCGCCTCCCCCGACGACACGCGAACCGGGTCGCTGCTGGTGCAACCGGCCGAGTTGGCGCTCATCGGCGAACTGCTCGACTACCCCGACGTCGTCGCCGCCGCCGCCGAACGCCGCGAGACTCACGACGTGCCGCGCTACGCCTACGAGCTGGCCTCGACCTTCAGCACCTTCTACCGCGACTGCAAGGTCCTGACCGATGACGCCGCGCTCACCGCGGCCCGCCTGGCCCTGACCGATGCGACCCGCGCCGTCCTGGCCAACGCGCTCGACCTGCTCGGCATCAGCGCGCCGGAGTCGATGTAGGCCGCGGCTCAGCCGCCGGCGGAGTCGCGCGCGGCGCGCAGGACGTCGTCGCTCGATGCGTGCAGCACCAGCACTTCGCCATTCGCGAGCGGCTCGACGGTCGCCGGAAACCCGAGCGAATCGACGATCGAGGCGTAGGCGTCGGCGAACTCGTCGGCGTCGGCCGGCGTGTCCCAGGCCAGGCGCCACGTGACCGCGAAGGCGCCATCAGGCCCGCTCGCGATCGACGCCCGATCGCCTCCCCACCCGCTCGCCGCGACGCGCGCATCGGCCCGCGGCACCCCCTGGTACTCCAGGATCATTCCGAGGAACGCCTCCCCGATGGTCGTCGTTTCGATCGCGCGCCAACCCGTTCCCAGCGCCTGCGCCAGCTCGGTGGCGGCCACCGGGATCGGCGCTTCGCGCGATCGCCACTTGGCAAGGTGGATGATCTGCTCGGTCGAATCGGGCGGCTCGGCGAATGCCGCGTCGATGTCGCCGAAGTCCGGCTCGTCAAGCGGGTTGCCGACCAGGGCGCTCGCCCAGCTCAGGCCCTGATCGTAGGGGAAGTTGACCTGGGCGACCATCCACGAAGGTATCCCGGTCACATCGGGCATAGTCGCGCCCAGGCCCACCTCGAGAAGCTCGGCCTGCGTCAGGTTGGCGAAGGCCCAGGCCAGCATGACCACCGATGCGTCGCCCTCCACCAGCGCGGTCCGCGCCAGGGCCCGGTCATCTTCACCCGGTTCGTCGATGTCGAGTGATGCCAGGTCGAAGGCGGCGTCCTGCAGGGCATGGGTGTACTCGTGCGCGTACGTCATCCGGGCTTCGGGACTCAACCCGGCGTCGCTGACGACCACCATGCGTCGATCGACGTCGTCGTAGAAGCCGAGTACCTGGTCGCCCAGCAGGCGGAGTTGCAGCTCGGCCACGTCGTCGTCGGGACCGAGCAGCCCTAGTGCCCGGAACGCGATCGTGTCCCGCTCGCGATCCTCCCGCGGATACTCCTCGTCGAAGATGCGAGCCAGCTCATCGGCCAATTCGGCCCGGGTGATGATCTGCGGCGCACCGACCTCGGCTGCCGGCAGCCCGCGGATGGCGATGACCTGCTCCTCGATCGCGGCCAGCACCGCGCCAAGCCCGGCGTTCGCAGACGGAGCGGGTGTCTTGACGTCTGCCGATGGGGTGCTGGGAAGCGGTGTTGCGACGGGTGCCGACGGCATGCCGATGGCGGTCCTGCCCACCAGGTGAAGGGCAACCACGCAGGCGCCGATGACGCTGAGCACCGCCACCGCGATGGCGGCAACTCGCTGGGCCGATGACATCGGGCGATTCTGCCATCGCACGCCCGGGCAGGTTCGAAACGTTCAGGTTTCTTAAGGTCGGGCAAGCCCGGGGTTTAGACGGGCTCCGTAATGTTCAACCTGCGAGACGGAGCCCTAGGGCTTCTCCTCCACCCTCCCTCCTTCGAGCCCCGGTGTCATTGGGCGGGCACCGGGGCTCGTGCTATACCATGCAGTACACCGATGGAGATCACCTGGTACGGCCGCGCCTGCTTTCGGCTGAAGGGCCGCGACGCCACCGTCATCACCGACCCCTGCCCGCCGTCGACCGGCTTCGTCGCCGGCAAGCACGACGTCGAGGTGCTGACCATCAGTCACGACCACCCCGATCACAGCTACACGCGCTCGATCAAGGCCGGCCTGACCCTCACCCGCCCCGGCGAGTACGAGTTCAGCGATCTGCTGGTGACCGGCATCCGGACCTACCACGATGGGCATGCGGGCGGCGAACGGGGCGAGAACATGGTCTTCAGCTTTGAGATCGACGGCGTCCATGTCGCACATCTCGGCGACCTCGGCCACCTGCTGACCGATGAGCAGCTGAGCGAACTCGGCCCGGTGGATGTGCTGCTGGTCCCGATCGGTGGCGGCACGACGCTCACGCCAGTGGAGGCGGCCGAGGTCGTGTCGCAGGTCGGACCGAAGATCGTGATCCCCATGCACTACGCGGTCGACGGGGGCTCGATCGAGCTCGGTGGGCCGGAGAAGTTCCTTCACGAGATGGCGGTCGAGCCCATCCGCCAACCGAAGGCGCAGTTCACTCCATCGTCGCTGCCCGAAGAGACCCAGGTGGTCGTCCTGGAGGCTCGCGGCCGCACGTCCTAGCCGCGGCGTTCGACCGCTGGTACCCCGGTACCAGTACCCACGTTGCTCGCGGTCACCACTTCAGCCGAGCAGGCCGCTCTCCGATCCTCACTCGACCTCACCTCACCTCACCCGCGTCCTCGATCGAACTCCTACCAAAGTCCCGCCGAGGGTCCTATACTCGACAAACTTTCGGTGAACACGCACCGGGCGTCGCCACCTCATTTCGCCAGGGGGAATGGGGGTCGAGACACCCCTGGGGATAGGGAAGGGACGTCATCGTGATTTCCACCAGACCCAAGACTGGGACGAGGACCGTGCTCGCGTTGCTGGCGACGCTCGGCCTGCTCCTGTCACTCGCCGTCATCGCGGCGCCGGCCCTCGCGAGCGGGCCAGCCGTCGATTGCGGATGCCATTCGAGCTCGCCGAGCCATTCGAGCTCGCCGAGCCAGTCGAGCAAGCCGAGCCACTCTGCCAGCCAGTCCGCCAGCCCGAGTCAGTCGGCTCCGGCCAGCGAGTCGGCCCCGGCCTCGGTGCCAGAGTCGGCTCCGGCCAGCGAGTCGGCCCCGGCCTCGGTGCCAGAGTCGGCTCCGGCCTCGGTGCCAGAGTCCGCTCCGGCCAGCCAGTCGGCCCCGGCGTCGGTGCCAGAGTCGGCTCCGGCCAGCGAGTCGGCCCCGGCCTCGGTGCCAGAGTCGGCTCCGGCCTCGGTGCCAGAGTCCGCTCCGGCCAGCCAGTCGGCCCCGGCGTCGCAGGGCACCAACGAGTCAGCCCCGGCCAGCCAGTCCGAGGGCATCGAGGGTGGCAACCCGACCCCGACCGGCGGCACCACGCCGAACACGGCCATGAGCGAGATCAGCCAGGTCCCCGCGACCGTGCTGAGCCTCCTGTTCCTGGCCGCGCTCGTCGGGATGGTGTACGTCCGGCTCAACCGCAAGCCCGAGTAACCACACCCGGCGTCCATCGGGCGGTCCTGTCACCGCTCCGCCCGATATTCAGCCAGCCCCCCTGGCAGTGGGCGGGGTAGAGGTTCGCCTCTACCCCGTCTTCTGGTTCTCGGTCAGATAAGGGCCAGTTCGCGGCCGATGCGTTCGAAGGCAGCCAGGCAGAGGTCCAGTTCCTCCGCGGTGTGCTCCGCGGTCACGATGGTGCGCAGCCGGCTCTTGTCCTCGGGGACGGTCGGGAAGCCGATGCCCATGGCGAAGACGCCCTCCTCGAACAGCCGATCGCTGAACCGATGTGCCAATGCGCCGGCGCCGACGATGACCGGCGTGATCGGCGTCTCAGACTGCCCGATGTCGAATCCCAGGCGCGCGAGCCCGGCCTTGAAGTAGCGGGCGTTGTCCCACAGCCGCTCGATGAGCTCCGGCTCGGTCTCGAGCACCTCGATCGCGGCCAGGCAGGCGGCGGCCACGGCCGGCGGGTGCGAGGTGGAGAACAGGAACGGGCGCGCACTGTGCTCGAGCACGGTGCGCAGCGAGGCTGGCCCGGCAACGTAGCCGCCCAGCACGCCGATCGCCTTCGACAGGGTCCCAACCTGGACCTGTACCCGACCGCTGAGGTCGAAATGATCCACCGAGCCGCGTCCATTGCGACCCAGCACGCCGGAGCCGTGGGCGTCGTCGACGTAGACGATTGCCTCGGCCTCCTCGGCCGCCTCCACGATCTCCGGCAGCCGCGCGATATCGCCGTCCATGCTGAACACGCCGTCGGTGATGACCAGGATCGTGCGAGCCGCATCTGCCGCGCGAACGTCGCGCAGCGTGGATCGCAGCGCGTCGATATCGGCGTGCGGGAAGATGCGTCGTTCCGCCTTGGTCAGGCGGATGCCGTCGATGATGCTGGCGTGGTTGAGCGCATCGGAGACGATGGTCGCTCCCTCCGGCGCCAGGACCGGGATGACCCCGGTGTTGCAGGTGAAGCCGGACTGGAAGGTCAGCGTGGCCTCGACGTGCTTGAACTCGGCGAGCTTGGCCTCGAGCTGCTCGTGGAGGCTCATCGTGCCGGCGATGGTCCGCACGGCACCCGATCCGGCTCCGTACCGTTCGACCGCATCGATGGCCGCCTGCCGCAGCCTCGGGTGCGTGTTCAGGCCCAGGTAGTTGTTGCTCGACAGGGTGATGACCTCGCGTCCATCGATCACGCACCGGCTGCGCTGCTCGCTCTCGACCACCCTCAGCCGGCGGTACAGGCCCCTGGCCTTCAGGTCATCGATCTCGGCATCCAGGAAGGCCAGCGGGTTTCGGGCGCGCGCGGTGGTGTTGGTCATGGTGGAGCGAGTTTACGGCTACGGGGCCAGCACGACCTTGCCAGCGTGGCGCTGCTCGAGCAGCTCGAAGGCGACCGGCCAGTCGGCAAGGTCGAGCCGATGGGTGATGACCGGCGAAGGATCCAGCGCCCCCGACCGCAGCAGTGACTGCGTCCGCTCCCAGGTGTCGTAGATGCGCCGGCCATAGATGCCGTGCAGCCGCAGGCCCTTCATGATCACCAGGTCCGACATCTCGACCGACACCGGCCCGTTGTAGATGCCGAGCAGGCTGACCGACCCGCCGCGAGTGATCACTCGCAGGGCCTGGTCCAGCGCCGCGGGTGCCCCGGACATCTCGAGCACCACGTCCACCCCATCGCCACCGGTGGCCGCGCCGATCCGCTCCGGCGTGGACGGATCGGCGGCATCCAGCGCGAGATGCGCGCCCATGGTGCGTGCCAGCTCCAGCCTGAACGGCTCGGTGTCGGTGGCGATGACGACCGAGGCGCCGGCGGCCCGCGCGATGCCCACGGCGCACAGTCCGATCGGTCCACAGCCGGTGACCAGGACCGAGCGGCCGTCGATCGGCTCGGCGAAGGCGGCGTGCACGGCGTTACCCATCGGCTCCTGCAGCGCGACCACCGCAGGATCAAGGCCGTTCGACTCTATGGCGTTGGCCTCCGGAATGACGACCTGCTCGGCGAAGCCACCGTCGCTGTGGACGCCGATGACGCGCAGGTTGCGGCACAGGTGCATGTCGCCGCGCCGGCACTGTGGACAGGTCCAGTCGAACAGGTGCGACTCGACACCGACCAGGTCACCCTCGCGCACGCGCGTCACGCCGGCTCCGGTGCCGATGACCGTGCCGGCGATCTCGTGCCCCAGGATGCGAGGCGGCACGAGGTTCTCGGCGGCCCAATCGTCCCATTCGAACAGGTGCAGGTCCGTGCCACAGATGCTGGCGGCCTCCACTCGCAGCAGGACCTCTCCATCGCCCGGCGTCGGGGCGGGACGATCAACCAGCTCCAACCCAGGGCCCGCATGGACCTTGGCCAGCGCTCGCATCAGCCGAGCCCAGCTGCGGCGGCGTGGTCTTCGCTGCGAGGCAACTCATCGACGATCGCGTTACTGATCGAGCCGATGCCGTCGATCTCGCAGCGCATGACGTCCCCACCGACTAGGTACCGCGGCGGCAACTGGTAGTGCCCGACGCCGGCCGGGGTTCCGGTGGCGATGATATCGCCGGGCTCGAGCGTGATGGTTCGCGACGCGAAGGAGACGATGGTGGGGACGTCGAACACCATCTCGGCAGTCGTCGAGTCCTGCCACGTTTCGCCGTTGACCGACGACCGCAGGCGAAGTTCATCCGGCGACCCGATCTCGTCGGCCGTCACCACGATCGGGCCCATTGGAGCGAAGCCGTCGGAGCCCTTGGCGCGCAGCCACTGGCGATCCTCGCGCTGCAGGTCGCGCATGGTGACGTCGTTGACGATCGTGTAGCCGAAGATGGCGGCGGCGGCCTCGTCGGGACCGATGCGCGACGCGCGCCGGCCGATCACGACGGCCAGTTCGCACTCGAGATCGAGCTTGTCGGTGGCCCGCGGCCTCGTCACCGGAGCCCCCGGGTCGCTTACCGCGTTGGCGAACTTGCTGAACAGCATCGGGTAGGAGGGCGGCTCGATGGACTGCTCGCGGCAGTGGTCGTGGTAGTTGAGGCCCACGCAGATGATCTTGCCGGGTCGTGTGATAGGGGCGTGGATGCGCACCTCGGCCTCGTCGATCGGCGCGCCAGCGGTGGCGTCGAAGTCGGGACTGGCGATGCCACGCGCCAGCCAGCCGCCGACGTCGGTGACGCCGAGGGACTCCGTCAGGTCGCGGATGCCCACATCGGTGCGCAGGCCGAGCCGCGTGCCAGCATCGGGCTCGTCAGCACGCGAGAAGGTGATCAACTGCATCGGGGCGAGGATAGTGGACGGCCGCTGGCTACGGCTCGGAGAACCAGGCGCGTGAAGCCGGTCGCAGCAGCCCAACGACCAGGACGATGGTGATCACGATCCCGATCGAGCCCGCCAGCAGGTACCACCCGTTGGCTGCGGGCGCTGGCATGTCGAGCAGCGCCGGTGGCAGGCCGGCGAGGATCGGGAACGGCAGCAGGGCGATGCCGATGGCGAAACGATGGCCGATTCGCTTGCGTTGCAGGGCGACCGTGATCCCGAACAGCACGAAGGCCAGCTCGATCATCATGAAGATGCCCAGGATGCTGAACGGCGCCCGCTCGCTGAAATCGATGAACGCCACGACGCGCGGCAGGGTGAGCCCGGTGAAGGCCAGCAGCGCGAAGGCCCAGACGAACCAGCCGCGCACGGCGAGGGGCATGCCCTGTGCCGCGCGGTCGGGGTCGATCGGCTCCGGCGTGTGGCTCATGCTCCGTCATCGTAGCGCCCCCGGCGCACGGCACCAGTGTCGCTTACGATGGCCCCACCATGAGGAGACAAGACCGATGAGGCGCAGCGGCTGGCTGGTCGTGGCGTTCGCGCTCGCCGGCTGCGGACTCGTCGGAACGCCGACACCGGTGCCGACGCCGCAACCGACCGTCGTCGCTAGCGCGCCCGCATCGGCACCCGCATCGGGTTCTCCGTCGCCCTCACCGGCGCTCGCGTTCTCCCTGGAACTTCCCGCCGGCCGCGATCCGCGCCCCGTGGACGTCGTGGTCGAACCAGCCGGCGACGAACTGGTGGTGACGGTGACCAACACTACCGACCAACGGATCGACGAACTCGTGCTGCGCTGGTCGACCGACCTTGCCGGCGTCTACTTCATCGCGCCGTTCGTCCCGTCGGAGGACCGCATCCGCGATGGTGGGCCGCCGCTCGTGCAGAACTGGTCGAAGTGGGTCATCGGGCCGGGGGAGCGCGGCGAGCCGGCGGGCACGACGTCACTCGGATACGGGCCGCTCATGCCGGACGCCATCCTGAAGATGACGCTCCACGTCGATCGCTCCGGCGACGGGCCCCTGTCATTCGACCTTCAGGTGCTGGCCGGCAACGATCTGCTGGCGCTGGCATCGGGCGGTCCGGCGGCGCTGCGCGTGCAGGTGCCCTGATGCCGGTATTCCTCCCGGCGTGGACAGATGCCGACCCCGCCCTGCACGCCAGGCTGTCAAGCGCGATCGACCCGGACCGCAAGGTGCTGGCGGCGCTCGAGCGGATCGTGCCGCTGAGCGGCAAGCGCATCGCTGACGTGGGCACCGGGATCGGTCACTACCCCCTGCTGCTGGCGCGCCGCACGGGTCGCACCTACGGCATCGAGTCCGATGCGAATCTGCTCGCCGAGGCACGTCGCCTCGCCTCGGAGGCGCACCAGCCGAACATCCGGATCGTGGAGGGCGACGCGACCCATCTGCCGCTGCACGACGGGGCGGTCGACATCGTGCTGTCCGCCGGCATCGTGCCCGATGATTCGTCCGGGCCGGCCATCGCCGAGGCCCTTCGGGTGCTCAGGCCGGGCGGGCGGCTGGTCGCCATCGGCTACTACGGGCGCGATGACATCGGGCCGTTGCTCGACCCCGAGACGGTCGAGCGTTCGCTCGCCGCCACGCGACGGGGCACCGGCTGGTGGTTGCGCCACGGATTCAAGATCAAGGTCGTCCACACCCGCATCGACCTCGGCGACCGCGAACTCGCGCACGCTCTCCTGCCCCGCCTCTACGGTGATAGGGGACGCGCCTTCCTGATGGCACCACACGCTCCGATCCTGAGACTCAACGTGGGGCTGTATCACCTGGCCGTGCCCCAGGCCTGACGCCAGCCGGGACTACCGATGGTTCGGTGATGGAAGTCACCGGTTGCGGCGGGTGGTGTGACGAAAATCGTTGCAGAAAACATTCGCGACCGGATATCATCCACCGCGTCGAAGGCCAGGCTCTTCTCCCCCCGGAGCCTGGCCTTCGGCGTCCGCGCGCTCACCCGATGCGATAATGGACGTCGATCCACGTTCATCCCTCGCCCCACACAGGAGGCGCGTCTCCCATGGCCACCACACCACGCATGAAGATCACCTACTCCACGCTGTCCGCTGACAACGAGGAACTGCAGTCCGCCTTCGACGCCGCGCTCGAGCACGCCAGGGCCAGCCTCGGCCAGTCCTACCCCATGATCATCGGCGCGGAGCGCCGCAACTCGGACCGGACCTTCGAGGACCGATCGCCGATTGACCGCAGCCTGGTCGTGTCCCGCTTCCCGCTGGGCACCGCCGGCGACGTGCGCGACGCGATCGCCGCCGCACGCGCCGCGTACCCGGGGTGGCGCGACACGCCGTGGCGCGATCGCCTGGCCATCATGCGTCGCGCCGCTGAGCTGATCAGCGAGCGCGCGTTCGACTACGCCGCGCTCATGGCGCTCGAGGTCGGCAAGAACCGGCTCGAGGCGCTGGGCGACGTCGAGGAGGCCGCGGACCTTCTGCGCTACTACAGCGACGAGTTCGAGAAGGCCGACGGATTCGTCAAGCCCATGGGCTCGCTGTCGGCGGCGGAGAAGACGCGCTCGGTGCTGCGCCCGTACGGCGTGTTCGCCGTCATCAGTCCCTTCAACTTCCCGATGGCCCTGGCCGGCGGACCCGCGGCCGGCGCGATGATCGCCGGAAACACGGTCGTGCTCAAGCCGAGCTCCGACGCACCGTTGCTCGGCTGGAAGTTCGGCGAGGCCCTGCGCGACGCAGGCCTGCCCGACGGGGTGTTCAACCTGGTCACCGGGCCTGGCGAGACGGTCGGCGCCGAACTCGAGACCAACCCGGGCATCGACGGCATGGTGTTCACCGGCAGCTACGAGGTCGGCATGCGCCTGTACCGGGGCTTCACCCAGGACTACCCGCGCCCGATCATCACCGAGATGGGTGGCAAGAACCCGGCCATCGTCATGCCCAGCGCCGACCTGGACGAAGCCGCCGAGGGCGTCATGCGCTCGGCCTTCGGCTACGACGGCCAGAAGTGCTCCGCCAATGCGAGGGTGTACGTCCATCGCGACGTGGCCCGCCCGTTCATCGACAAGCTGGTGGAGCGCACCCGCGGCATCCGCACCGGGGACCCCACCGAGCGCGACAACTGGATGGGCCCCGTCATCAACCAGCGCGCCCTCGACAAGTTCACCGATGCCGTGGCCACCACCCGTGCCGACGGCGGCACGATCGAGGTCGGCGGCGACGCTGATGCTTCTGTCGGCTACTACCCCACCCCTACCGTCGTCAGCGGCCTGCCGCTGGATCATCGGTTGTTCCACGACGAGCTGTTCGTGCCGTTCCTGGTGGTGGGCGAAGTGGACTCGCTCGATCAGGCCATGCACGAGGCCAACGACACCGCCTACGGCCTGACTGCGGGCATCTTCAGCCGCAATGACGCGGAGATCCGCACCTTCCTCGACACCATCCAGGCCGGCGTCGTGTACGTCAACCGCCGTGCCGGCGCCACGACCGGCGCGTGGCCGGGCATCCAGAGCTTCGGTGGCTGGAAGGGTTCCGGCTCGTCCGGTAAGGGCGGCCTGGGCCCGTACTACGTCCAGCAGTTCCTTCGCGAGCAGTCCCAGACCATCATCGGCGAGTAGCGGCATGGACCCCACGCTCGTCGAGCCGTCCGGCTGGTTCTCCATCCAGCTGCGTTACGTCTATCTCGCCGGCGCCGGCGAGGAGGCCGAGTTGGTGGAGGATCGCGTCATCCTGGTCGAGGCCGACGACGAGGAGGCGGCGCTGGGACGCGCGGTCGAGCTGGCGACGGAATACGAGGACGACTACGAGACCGATGACGGCGGCACCGGCACCATCCGCTTCGAGGGCATCGTGGCCATCAAGGAGCTCGATGATCCGCCAGCGGCCGGCACCGAGGTCTGGCACGAGTTCATGAACCCCGACCCGGGGCGTCCCGCCGCCGACGAGCAGGCCGATCCGCTGCCGCCGGTCTACCCGGAGGCCATGGCCTTTCCGCGCGCCCACGACGACTGACCGATGAGCTGGCGCACGACGGCCTATCGGGCTGTCCGTCCGCTCCTGTTCCTGGTCGATCCGGAGGTCACCCACGACCTCGCGCTGCGTCTCCTCGGCGGCGCGATGGGCCGGGCGCTGGCGCCGTTCGCCTCGGGCGCGGGCTCCGCATCGGTCGACCCGGTCGAGCTGATGGGCCTGCGCTTCCGCAATCGCATCGGCCTGGGCGCCGGGTTCGACAAGGATGGCGAGGCCATTCGGGGCTGGGCGGCCCTCGGTCTTGGCTTCGTCGAGCTGGGCACGATCACACCCCGCCCCCAGCCCGGAAACTCTCGCCCGCGGCTCTTCCGCCTGGCCGACGACGGAGCGCTCATCAACCGCATGGGCTTCAACAACGCCGGTGCCGATGCACTCGCGGGGCGCATCGCCGTCGCCCGTCCTCACCTGCCGCCGGGATTCGTGATTGGCGTCAACATCGGGAGCAACCGCGACGGCAACCTCGACGACTACCCCACTGCCGCCCGGTCACTCGTCGGCACGGCCGACTACCTGGCGATCAACGTGAGCTCGCCGAACACGCCCGGCCTGCGGGACCTCCAGGAGCCGGCCACGCTCCAGCGCCTGCTGACCGATGTCGGCGCCGCCGCGCCGGGCACTCCCCTGCTGGTGAAGCTCTCGCCGGACCTGACCGATGCGGAGCGCG
>JADLBB010000037.1 GCA_020848055.1 Chloroflexota bacterium
CGATCAGCGGATCGATCCGCTGCTTGGAGTTGCGCTTGGCCATCTCCACCGTCGGCCAGACCGCCATCATCGGCCCGGGCGCGTGGTGGATCACGTAGCCGATCCAGTTCGATCCCATCTCGGTCGCACCGAGCTGGGCCGCCTTCATGAACACGACGCGCTCGACCGGCGATGTCGGCGACAGGCAATCCATGATGGCCTTCAGGTACGGCGTGCGGCTGGTGCGCCAGCGTCCCGGCTCTGCCGATGCCTTGCTGGACAGCATCCGGTGGCGGTCCGACCACTCGGACACGGTGAGCAGCGGATCTGGCGTCAGCCCCTCGCGCCAGGCGCGCTCGATCTCGGCCGCGCCCTCGTAGTCGACGTCCAGCATCAGTCCACCCGGGGCCGAAGTTCGCCCAGCTCCTGCAGGTGCTCGCGCACTGCAGCTTCCAGGGCGACGTGCATCGCGTGAGGCTCGATGCCGAGCTTGGCCGCCATCTGCGCGGAGATGCGCGCCGGCCAGTTCAGCCACGCATCGCGCTCTGAGCGCGCCAGCTTGAACACATGCGCGATGGCCTGCGGACGGTCGACCAGTTCGCCCTTGAGGCGGGCCAGGCGCACCTTGTTCGTCTGCGCCTTCACCACTTCGTTGACGGTTCGCGCCTGCAGCAGTGACGCGCCACCCGGGGGCAGGCCGCCAGGTGCATCGGCCGCTGACTCCGGCACAGCGGCCTTGACCGCCTTGGCGCGAGTCCCTGCCTTCGGAGCCTCGGAGTTGCGCGCCCACTCGCGGTCGGCCTTGTCCGGGTCGATGGTGCCGTCCGCCTCGGGCGCGATGCGCCCTGTACGGATGGCCTTGTGAACGGCCGTGTCGGTCACGCCCCGGTGGCGGGCGTAAGCCCGAATCGAGATTCCCATTGCCCTCTTCGATCAATTCGTCGTCGGTCCCTCGGAATCAGCTTGGCTTCCATCGAGAACAGCGTGTTCATACGTCCATCGCCAACCCCATCGAAGGACACCGAAATGAGCAAGCTCGAAACCCTCCTCACCCAGATCGCCCAGCAACACCTCGGGATCGAGACGCTGCAGACGCGCAGGTCCGACAGCCTCGACTTCCACGACGTGGCGGTCTGGTGCGTACGAGACGCCCTCGAGGCCGCCTTCAAGGCCGGCATCGAAGAGGGCCGCAAGGTCGCGACGTCGGACAAGGCCAACAGCTGATCAACAACCCCGGAACACCAGCAGGAAGCGCTTGGCTTCACTGGCGAACAGCGCGTTCATCACGTCACCCCGAACCACCCCATCGAAAGGACGCACGATGAACACCACGACCCCCGACACCCTGGCCACCAAGCTCGCCGAGGCGGCGTTGACGGTGCTGGTACGCAGCTGCCGCCAGGAGGTCGCCGCCGCCAGCCGCGACGACCTCGAAGCAGCCTGCGCCGCCATGCGCGCCAAGAGCCGCACGGTGATGGAGCAACTGCTCGACGACGCCCGTGCCGCGCCGTGGGTAGCCGAAGCCGCCTTCCACGCCGCCGCACTCGATCTCGCGCAGGCCGGCATCGCCGAGTTGCGCAAGAGCTGACACGCAGTGCGAAGCCAAGCAGAAGGCGCTTGGCTTCACCGGCGAACAGCGCGTTCATCACGTCACCCGATCAACCCCTGCAAGGAGCAAGAGATGACCACCACCCAACTGACCCCTGCCCAGCACGCGATCCTGGCCTACGCCCTCGAACACAGCGACGGCAAGATCGTCTGGTTCCCCGACAACATCAAAGGCGGCGCCCGCAAGAAGGTGCTCGATGGCCTGCTCAACCGCGCCCTGATCACCACCGATGGCACCGACTGGTTCGTCGCAGCCGAGGGCTACGAAGCGATGGGGCGCGAGCTCCCCGCGCCCAAGCCCCCGGAAGCCGACCCCGAGATCGAGGCCGCTGTAGCAGCCGCCGAAGCAACGTGGGCGAAGGAGCGCGCGGACACCAAACCCCGAACCCGCGAGAACAGCAAGCAGGCCCAGGTGATCGCGATGCTGCGCCGCCCCGAGGGAAGCACCGTTCGCCAGATCTGCGAGGCCACCGGCTGGCAGGCGCACACCGTGCGCGGCACCTTCGCCGGGGCCTTCAAGAAGAAGCTCGGTCTGGCCATCGTCTCGGATAAGCCGCAGGGTGGTGAACGGGTCTATCGGATCGCCTGATCAGAAAGATCGAAGAAGAGGCCGAGCCGCGCTTGGCTTCTCCATCGAACAGCGCGTTACTACGAGCATCGCAACGATCAACGCCAAGGAGCACGAGATGAACACCACCCGCCCGATCCCCGCCACCCAGAACGATGCCTGGGGCTTTTGGGGCACGATGGACGAGAAGGCCAACGCTGCCTGGCCCCTGGCGATGACCGCCATCTCGGACGCCACCGGCCAGCCCCTCGAATCGGTCCGGACCTTCCTCGACAGCCGCCACGGCCGCCACTTCGCGGACGACGTTCAGAACGCGCTGTACCGCGGCCAAGCCCTGGCGGACGCGATCAACACCGCCACCCAGCAGTGGATGGGCTGGACCATCGGGCGCCAGACCAGCAGGGACTACGGCATCCCGCGCGGCATGCCCTACCTGACGGGCTTCGTGATTCACACCGAGATCGTCGAGGACTCGCTGGCGGCCTGATCGAACGCCAGGCCATCCGACTCGCGGGTGGCCTGCTGGCCGGTCCAGTCCTGCCAGCGGCGCACGATCACGTCGACGTACTTGGGGTCGAGCTCGATCAGCCGCGCCTGTCGCCCTGACTTCTCGGCGGCGATCAAGGTCGTGCCCGAGCCACCGAAAGGGTCGAGCACCACGTTGCCGGGCCGGCTCGAATTGCGGATCGCGCGCTCGACCAGATCCACAGGCTTCATCGTCGGGTGCAGATCGTTCTTCTGCGGCTTCTTGATGTTCCAGACGTCGCCCTGGTCGCGGTCGCCGCACCAGTGGCGCTGTGCGCCCTCGGGCCATCCGTAGAGGATCGGCTCGTACTGGCGCTGGTAGTCGGCCCGGCCCAGCGTGAAGGTGTTCTTGGCCCAGATGATGAAGGTCGACCACTTGCCACCGGCTGCGCGGAAGGCGGCCTGCAGCACGTCGAGTTCGCTGGAGGACATCGCCACGTAGATGCCGCCCCGGCAATGGGCGACGGTCGGCGTCAACGCCGCCAGCAGGAAGTCGTAGAAGCCGTCACCCAGGTTGTCGTTCAGGATCGCGCGATCCTTGCCGCGCATCTTGTCCTTGGCGCTGTTGGCGTAGTTCACGTTGTACGGCGGGTCGGTGAAGACCATGTCCGCCTGCTCACCGGCCAGCAGTCGCTCGTAGCTCGCCGCCGCCGTGGCGTCGCCGCACAGCAGTCGATGGGCGCCCAGCAGCCAGATGTCGCCCGAACGTGAGATCGGCGTCTCGGGCACCTCGGGCACGGCGTCGTCATCGGTCTGGCCATCGACGTCCGGCTCTTCACCCGCCATCAGTTCGGCCAACGCGTCGGCGTCGAAGCCCGTCAGTGCGACATCGAAGGCGTCGTCGGCCAGCGCTGCGAGTTCGACGCGCAGCATCGCGTCGTCCCAGCCGGCGTTCTCGGCGATCCGGTTGTCGGCGATCACCAGGGCCCGGCGCTGCGTCGGGTTGAGATGGTCGAGCACCACGACCGGCACCACCTCCAGGCCGAGCTTCTGCGCGGCCGCGAGCCGTCCGTGGCCGGCGACGATCACGCCGTCGCTGCCGGCCAGGATCGGATTGGTGAAGCCGAACTCGGCAATCGACGCGGCGATCTGGGCAACCTGCGTCTCCGAGTGCGTGCGCGCGTTGCGGGCGTATGGCACCAGCTTGGCCGTCGGCCACTGCTCGATCTTGTCGGCAAGCCAGGACGCCGTCATGCCGCCACCTCGGTCGCCGCCAGTCGCTCGGCCACGACTTCGTCAAAGGACCGACCGGTCGCGAGCAACGTGACTGGAACGTCGGGATGGTTCTGCTGGAAGCGCCGAACGGCGACGTCCACGTACTCCGGCGCGATCTCGACGGTGCGGCAGATTCGACCGGTGCGCTGCGCGGCCAGCATCGTCGTGCCGCTGCCGCCGAAGGGCTCGAACACCAGGTCGCCCTCGTCCGAGTAGGCCTCGATGACGAACTGCGGCAGCGCCACCGGGAACACGGCCGGGTGGTCGATGTCTTGGCCGATCTTGCCCTTGTGGCGCATCACGCGGATCACCGAGTCGGGAATCCGGGTGTCCTGCGTCGGTTGACCTGCGTGGGTCCACCCGCCGACCTCGCCCTCCTTGCTGCGCATCGCGGTCGACGAGCCATCGGCGCGCAGATGCGACTCCTGGCCGGCGTGCTTGCAGGGCACGATCTTGTTCGGCTTGCGGCTCGCCCGGTTGAAGTGAAAGACGAACTCGAAGCTCGGGGCGAAGCGGCCCGCCCAGTCGCCGGGCATGCCCGGCCCCTGGTCCCACACGTACCAGGCAAAGCGCCGCCAGCCCTGCGTGCGCATCCAACCGAGCCAGCCGTCCCAGTAGGGAATGAACTCGTTGTCGCGGTGGATGAGGCCGAGGTTGACCAGCACCTGTGCGTCGTCGGCCATCGGCACCTGGGCGAACACGCCGCGCATCAGCGCATCCCAATCGGCGATGCCGCCGGTTGTGTAGTCGCGCTGGTTGCCATAGGGCGGCGAGGTGAAGCACAGGCGCGCACGCTTGCCCTGCATCAAGGCGGCGACCACATTGGCGTCGGCGGCGTCGCCGCAGATCAGGCGGTGCGGGCCGAGCGCCCAGACATCGCCAGCGCGAGACACCGGGACCGCCGGGGTATCAGGGACGTCGTCAGCAGCGTCGTCGCCACCTTCTTCCTGCTCGCCGTCGCCGCCTGTCGTCTCATCGGCCAGCAGCGCATCGATCTCGGACTCGCCGAACCCGGTCAACGCCAGGTCGTAGCCCGCCTCGGACAGCTCAGCCAACTCCAGCGCTAGCAGTTCCTCGTCCCACCCGGCGTCGAGCGCCAGGCGGTTGTCGGAGATGACGTAGGCGCGCTTCTGCGCCGGCGTCAGGTGGCCCAGCTCGATCACCGGCACCTCGTCGAGGCCGAGTTTGCGAGCGGCGGCGAGCCGTCCATGCCCAGCGATGACGCCGTTGTCGCCATCGATCAGCACCGGGTTGGTCCAGCCGTACTCGACGATGCTGGCGGCGATTTTGGCTACCTGCGCGTCGGAGTGGGTCCGTGGATTTCGGGCGTAGGGAATCAGCGTCTCGACTTTTCGGTAGTCGACGTTGAGCATGTTCAGGATCAGGACCTCGAATGAAAACGGCCCGGACAGGCAAGGAGCCAACCTGTCGCGGGCCGAAGAAATAGAAACGCCTCCGCGAGGGAGGCGTCGGGCCAGTGATGCGATCACTGGCGGGGCTGGATGGGCCGGGGTGCAAACCTGCAAACCCTGCAAACCTGGGTTTGCAGTCGGACGCTAGGCGAATGCCGCGCTCGCGCCCCCCGCATGGCATCTTCGGAAGGAAGGACCCCCTTTTGCCTGGGCGGCTGCCGTCCGAGGTCAGCTCTGTCCAGAAGATAGCCGAAATACTACGGCCAACCGCCCGGTTTTGTTGCGCAGGCCAAAGCCGCATCTCGCCGCTCACGCCCGCTGGTTGCATACCACACCCTCGCAATTCCGCCAAAACACTACGGCTTCAACCCGAGGCAGTTCAGCCGGTCGGTGACCGTCTGCAGAGCCTTCTGCCATCGCCGCCACGCCGTCGTGCGATCGCAGGCGAATCGGATCGTGATGTCGCGCCAGCCGTAGCGCTTGGCCCGCATCCACACGAGATGGCGCTGCTCGACCTCCAGCCACTGCACCCAGCGCATCGTCTCCAACATCCGGTCTACGGCCTCGGGGCTCGGTGGGAAGGGGCGGTAGACCTTCTCGTCGGCTGCAAAGGCCTCCCACTCCTTGCGAACGAACGCAGGCCACGTGTTGAAGTAGCCCTGCACGCGCACAGGGGGCAGGCGTCGTCCGGTGGTCGCGGCCTCCTCGAAGCGTGCTGCCACATCCTCCATCGTCCAGGTGGCGTGACGGTCAGCCATGACGC
>JADLBB010000038.1 GCA_020848055.1 Chloroflexota bacterium
AGCCGGTTCGAGATCGTGGTGGACAACCTGGGCATCCCGCATCGGGCGGTCCTGACCGTGACGGTCGTCGCGACCGATGGGCGCGACACGCTGACGATCAAGGGCAACGCGACGTATCGGTTCAGCGACTGGGACGCGGTTGATCCGATCGCGCCCCCGGTCAGCCCGTCGCCTTCGCCCTCGGACTGAGGCGGAAGGCTCGACCGGCGACCGTCGGGGCCCCGGGCGGTACAATCGATCGGCGCCCCAGCACGTCACACACGAGGTAGCCGATCGCCGCATGGCCACGACCGCTCGCAAGCCGCGCCCATCCAGCCGCAGGTCCGCCGATCCGAACAAGCTGATCTACACGTTTGCCGAGGGTGACGCGAGCATGCGCTCGACGCTCGGTGGCAAGGGGGCGGGCCTGGCCGAGATGACCAACGCCGGCCTGCCGGTGCCACCGGGCTTCACGATCACGACCCAGGCCTGCAACGCCTACTACGCGGCCGGCAAGCAGCTGCCCGACGGGCTATGGGACGACATCGTGGCGCACATGCACGCGCTGGAGGCGGAGACCGGCAAGGGCTTCGGCGACCCGGACAACCCGCTGCTGGTGAGCGTCCGATCCGGCGCCGCATTCAGCATGCCGGGCATGATGGACACGGTCCTGAACCTTGGCCTGAACCCGGAGACGGCCGAGGGCCTCGCGCGCCTCAGCGGCAACGAGCGCTTCGCGCGCGACGCATGGCGTCGGTTCGTGGCCATGTTTGGGCGGATCGTGCTGGATCTGCGGGCCGAGGACTTCGACGAGCCGTTCGAGGCGGCCAAGGAGCTTGCCGGCGCGAGGCTGGACACCGATCTGACCGCCGGCCAGCTGCGCGAGATCGGCGACCGCTTCGTGTCGATCGTGGAGGAGCGGACCGGAGAGCCGTTCCCGACCGACCCATACCGGCAGCTCGAGCTCGCCGTGCGCGCGGTGTTTGACAGCTGGTTCGGCAAGCGAGCCCACGACTACCGGGAGTTCAACAAGATCCCGCACGATCTCGGCACCGCAGTCAATGTCGTGACGATGGTATTCGGCAACATGGGCGACGACTCGGGAACGGGCGTGGCCTTCACGCGCGACCCGAACACCGGGGAGAACGCGCTGTACGGCGAGTACCTGACCAATGCGCAGGGCGAGGACGTCGTGGCCGGCGTGCGGACGCCGTCGAAGATCAGCCACATGCGCGAGGCGATGCCGGAGGTCTACGCGCAGTTCGAGGAGATCGCGCATCGGCTCGAGGCGCACTACCGCGACATGCAGGACCTCGAGTTCACGATCGAGCGCGGCCGGCTTTACATGCTCCAGACGCGGACCGGCAAGCGCACGGCCCCGGCGGCGATCAAGATCGCGGTCGACATGGTCAACGAGGGCGTCATCAGCCGCGAGCAGGCGCTGCAGCGCGTCGAGCCAGGCCAGATCGTGCAGCTGCTGCTGCCACGCTTCGACGAGGCGGCGAAGGCCACCCGGGCGGACCAGCTGCTGGGCAGGGGCCTGAACGCCTCGCCGGGCGCCGCGGTGGGCCGGGCCATCCTCGATCCGGACCGCGCCGTGGCGGCCAGGGAGGCCGGAAACCCCGTCATCCTGGTCCGCATCGAGACCTCGCCCGACGACGTGCACGGCATGCTGGCCGCGAAGGGCGTCCTGACCGCGCGCGGCGGCGCGACCTCGCACGCCGCGGTGGTGGCGCGATCCATGGGTCTGCCCTGCGTGGCAGGCGCCGAGTCGTTGAAGATCGACTACGCCGCGCGCGAGCTGCGTGCCGGGTCGGTGACCGTCAGGGAGGGCGACCTGATCAGCATCGACGGCACGACCGGCGAGATCTACGCCGGCGAGCTGCCGACCATCGAGGCGCGCTACGAGGACGAGCACGACCTCGCCACGCTGCTGGGCTGGGCGGACGAGGTGCGCCGCCTGGGCGTATGGGCCAACGCCGACTACCCGCGCGACGCGGAGCGGGCACGCGCCTTCGGCGCGCAGGGCATCGGCCTGTGCCGCACCGAGCACATGTTCTTCGAGGAGGACCGCCTGCCGACCGTGCGGCGCATGATTCTCCACGCGCATGCCGCCACCGCCGCCAAGGCAAAGACCGATGCCGATCGCACCGACGACGATCGGGAGGCGATCAGGATCTTCGACGCGGCGCTCGCCGACCTGGAGCGGCTGCAGACCGATGACTTCGCCGGCCTGTTCCGCGCCATGGACGGCCTGCCGGTGGTCATCCGCCTGATCGATCCACCGCTGCACGAGTTCCTGCCGTCGTACGACGGCCTGGTGGCCGACGTGACCCGCCTGCGCACGACGCTGGACCTGCTTGATGCTGCATCGGGCCACGCCGAGACGGGCCTCGTGCAGCAGGGCCTCCAGAAGCTGTTCGGCACTGTCGACGGCGCGCGCGCCATTCGACGCCTGGGCCTGTCGGCGCCGGAAGCGGGCGTCGCGCCCATGGACCGCGGATCGCTCGAGGCCGAGCTGGTCACCAATACCGAACTGCTGCACGCGGTCGAGGCGATGCGCGAGCAGAACCCGATGCTCGGCCTGCGCGGCGTGCGCCTGGGACTGATGGTGCCCGACATCGTGCGGATGCAGACGCGCGCCATCCTGGCCGGTGCCGCGCGCGTCGCTGCCGAGGGACACACGCCGCTGCCCGAGATCATGATCCCGCTGGTCGGCCACGCCAACGAGCTGCGCGAGACGCGCGCGATCTGCGAGGCCGAGGTGGCCAGCATCGTCGAGGCGTCCGGACAACAGGTCGACTACAAGTTCGGCACCATGATCGAGGTGCCGCGAGGCGCCCTGACCGCCGACCAGATCGCCGAACACGCCGAGTTCTTCAGCTTCGGCACCAACGACCTGACCCAGATGGGCTTCGGCTTCAGTCGCGACGACGCCGAGGGCAAGTTCCTGATGCAGTACGTCGATCGCAAGATCCTTCCCGAAAACCCGTTCCAGGTGCTCGATGCGGCCGGCATCGGCCAGCTCGTTCGCATCGGCGTCGAGAAGGGCCGCGCGACGCGCAAGGGCCTCAAGGTCGGCATCTGCGGCGAGCATGGCGGCGATCCCGCCTCGATCGCGTTCTGCCACGAGGTGGGGTTGGACTACGTCTCCTGCTCGCCGTTTCGCGTGCCGGTCGCGCGCCTGGCAGCGGCGCAGGCCGCCATCGCCTCCACGGAGGCGCGAGACAGGTAGCCCCTACGGGGCCGGCACCTCGGTCGGGGATGGCGTCGGCTCCTCGGACGGCGCAGGTGTCGGCGATGGGTTCAGCGTGGGCGAAGCGGTCGGCGATGGCGTCGGCGTCAAGGTCGCCAACGGGGTGGGGGATGGAGACGCGGTCGGCCTTGGCGTGATTGCCGGCGTCGGTCGTGGCGTGGACGGTGGCGGCGCCGGGTGCGATGGCCCCGCGACCGCGCTCGCCGCGGCTGTTGCCTGGGTGGGGGTGACGGTCGGGGTCGGGGTGGGGCTGTTGGCGGCTTCGACCGACGGGGCGCCGGTCATCGACGCGGGAGCGGGCTCGGGGGTTCCACCCAGGACTCCCTCCGCGGGAGTTGCGCCCGCGGAGACGATCCCCGGTACGGACCCCCGGTCGTCGGCGACGAGCCCACCAGCATTGGCGGCCGCCAGCCCGATCGCGACCGCTCCGGCGAGGCCGGCAACCCACGGTACGGCGCGGTGCAGCAGAACGGGCATGGGTCGCGCGGACGTCGTCGGGGTCAACGGCACCACGGCGCGTGCAGCGCCCACGTCGACGAGCGTGAGGGCGTCGAACGCACCCGCCGCCGCCAGGCAGTCGGGGCACGCTGACGCGTGAATCATCACGTGGCGCGGCAACTGGCCTCCTTGCCCCTCGACCAGCCAGCCGATGAATGCGGCGTGCAGCTCCATCAGCCGGTGACCACCGCGCCTGCCTCGTGCACTCGCTGGGTGATCGGACCGATGGGAGGCAGTGGCGGATTCAGATCGAGATACGCCCGCAGGTAGCGCTGTCGAGCAGCCGCCAGGAGGGCATCGAGCGCGACGGCATCGCGACCGATGACCACCGCCGCGTCGCGAAGGTCGAATCCCTCGATCTCACGCGCGACGAATGCTGCGCGTTCAACTCGTGGCAGCTGGGCGAGGGCGCGCGCCACGGCCTCGACGGCCCCGATCTCGGCGAGGGCGTCGATGCCGCGCGTTTCGATTCGAACCTGTCGTGGCAGCGCGGCCACGACCCGCGCGCGCAACCAAGCGGCGGCGCGTTCGGGATGTCGATGCTCCGATAGGTGCTCGAGGCCTGCCGCCAGCGCCTCGCCGGCAAGCCGCCGCGCCAGGTGCAGGTCCCCGAGGCACATGAGCAGCGCGAAGCCATCGAGGTTGCGCGCGTGGAGCGCGATGAACGCGTCGCGCAGCGCATCGGTGCCGGCCGGGCCGGCAACTGGCGGCCTGGTGTCGCTGGCCAGATCGTGCCTCGGGCGTGTGATGAGGTGGGCTGAGGTGTGGTGGAGTGGAGTGTACGGTGTCCGGAGGGCGCCCGATGCTTGGCGCAGCGCAGCTGTGGGCTTGACTTTGAGGTAAAATGAACCGGAGGGGCTTGACATGTCCCTTGACAAGCGCCGGAGCGAGTTCGGCGCAGGAGCAGCGTCTCATCGCAACATCAACAGGCATCATCGCCGACATCAAGACGAAGCTCCCGGTCGTCGACGTCGTCGGCGAGACCGTGCAGCTCAAGCGCGCCGGGACCATCTTCAAGGGCCTCTGCCCGTTCCACGCGGAGAAGACGCCCTCGTTCACCGTTACCCCCGAACGCGAGTCGTGGCACTGTTTCGGCTGCGGCGAGCACGGGGACATCTTCACCTTCGTCATGCGGCGGGATGGACTCGACTTCCGCGAGGCACTCGAGCGCCTGGCCGAACGGGCGGGCGTGGAGCTGTCGGAACGCACGGCGGGCGAGGACCGGCGCAAGCGTCGCCTGCGCGCGGCACTGGAGGCCGCCATCGCCTGGTACCGCGAGGTGCTGCTCCAGGCGCACCAGGCCGAGCGCGCCCGCTCCTACCTTGCCGAGCGCGGTTTCAGCGAGGAGACCCTAGAGGCCTTCAGCATCGGCTACGCGCCCAACACGTGGGACGCCATGACCAGGCGCCTGCGCGCCAAGGGCTTCAGCGACTCCGAACTGACCGATGCGGGCCTCGTCAGTCCCTCGAACCGCGGCGGCGTCTACGACCG
>JADLBB010000039.1 GCA_020848055.1 Chloroflexota bacterium
CCGCACGGCACTTGCGCCGGGGCGCAAGAGCAGACCAGGTTGGAGGCTCGATTCGGCCCAACCTCGTAGTTGTGTGCGCCCGGACGCAAACGCGCCGTGGCGCGGGACGCATGGACCGATAATCAGCTGATGCAAGAGCCGATGCGTGGACCGGCCGGCCTGCTCTCCCGGCGGAGGCTGCTCCAGATGGGCGCCGCCGCGTCGGCGGTCGGGTTGGCCGCCTGCGCCGAGGCATTGCCCTCGTTGAGTCCATCGGCGCGAGCATCGGCCGCGCAGACGTCCACTGCATCACCGACACCGTCGCCAGGCCCAACGTCCACGGTGACTCCCACGCCCCGGGCCACGCCGCGGCCCGCGACCGGTCGCATCCTGTACCGCGACGGCGCCCTGGCCGACGGTCGCTCTCGCGCGCTCGAGCGCAACGTGAGCATCCTGGTCGACGAGGGCCGGATCGACTGGATTCGTCCCACCGGAGGCGAGGAGGACGCGGGCGACGCACGGATCGTCGACTGTGCGGGTGCGACGTTCGTGCCCGGCCTGGTGGACTGCCACAGCCACGTGACCGGCCCGGGCGGCGCGAACTGGATCGAGCGTTTCAACGACCCGCCCGAGGTGCTGGCCGAGGCGGCGGAGCACAACGGCCGGATCGCCATGGCGTCTGGCGTGCGATGGATGCGCGACGTCGGCTCACCCATCGGTGCCGATCCGCACGACGGCCGGGTCCGCGCTCTGGCTCTCGGGGTCCGCGACCGATGGGTCGGGCGTCCGGATCGGCCGTACATCCGTGCGGCGGGCGCCTGGCTGTTCAAGACCGGCGTGGCGCCGATGAACGGCGCGATCGAGGCCGCCAACGCCGACGAGCTGCTGGCCGCGGCGATGCAGCAGCTCGACGAGGGCGCCGATCTGGTCAAGGTCTACATGGACGGGCCGGACGTCAACGTCTCGCCCTGGACCGCCACCGAAGTCGCGCGCGTGACCGATGCGGTCCACGCCCGAGGCGCCCGCGTCGCGGCGCACTCGGGAAGGCTGAACGGCGCGCGCGAGGCGGTGCGAGGCGGCGTCGACTCGATCGAGCACGGCTTCGACCTCGATGCGACCGTGGCCGCCGAGATGGCCCAACGGGGGATAACGCTGGTCAGCACGCTGGCCGTCATGCGCTCGTGGCTGACGTTCGCAACCACCACCAGCATGCCGCGCTTTGCTGGGTCCGGCTCGCCGGCCGTCTACCAGGCTCGCCTGGAGCAGGCGGAGGCATCGGTCAGGCTGGCTCGCGACGCCGGCGTTGCCATCGCCACCGGCAGCGACTTCGGTGGCGGCTCACTGCGCGCCAACCAGCTGGCGTGGGAGGTGATGTCGCTGGTGTTCGCCGGCCTGGAGCCGGTTGACGCCCTGGCGGCAGCCACGTGGCGCGGTGGCGAACTCATCGGCGAGGCAGATGCGGGCGTCATCGCGGAGGGCGGCCCGGCCGACTTCTTCTGCATCCACGGCGACCCGCTGTCCGAGCCGGCGTCGCTGTGGCGGGTGTGGCGCACCGGCTGGGACCGCGACTGAGGCGACCCTTCACATGGCGTCGGCGGTGGGGCCCGGTTCATCGTCTGGCGCACCATCGGGGGCGGTCCGCTCGGCTGGCTCGGTGCGCTCGACGACGATGGTGCAGCGCGTGGCCAGCGCCGCGGCCGCACCGATGGCGGCGAACACCGGCAGCAGTGCCGCACCGATGACGCCCAGCGTCAGCGGGACCTCGAGCATCGTCCGACCATCCTCGTTCTTGATGATGATGCGCCGAACGTTGCCCTCCCTGACAAGCTGCTTGACCTTGGCGACGACCTCGTCGCCGTTGAGCGTGAACTCCTGGGTGCGCTCCGCATCGGTCATTGGGTGGGTCCTCAGACTGCGTGGTGATCGGGCCGTCCAAGGTACCGCAGTGCGAGTCGCGGCGCACCATGTGACCACCCGCCCGTACGGAAGGGGCCGTTCGGCCGCTTCGCGGAGGCGCGCGTGGTCCGACCATGAGGTTGCCGGCGCCCGCCGGTGGAACAAGCGGAGGTAGCGCCATGACCACCAGTAGCGTCGCCAAGCGGGTCGGTGACCTCATGACCCACGATCCGGTCGTCGTCGATCCCGATGACGATGTCAACGAAGCCGAGCACCTGCTTAGCATGTATCGCATCGGTGGCCTGCCAGTCGTCAGCGGCGGCGAGTTGGTTGGCGTCATCAGCCAGAGTGACATCGTCGATGCGCATGGCAGCGAGTTCATCAGCGCCAACTGGGACCGGCTTCGCGTTCGGCACCTGATGAGCTCGCCGGCCATCACGGTCGGCGCAGATGCGGACGTGGCCCACGCCGCGCGCATCATGCTCGCGCGTCACATCCACCGACTGGTGGTCGTCGCTCGCGACGGCAGCCCGATCGGCGTGGTGACGCCGTTGGACCTGCTGCGCATCCTGCTCGACGGTGGAGAGGAAGGCGCGCCTCTCGCCTGAGGCCACCCAGCGCCTACCCGGCCGGGCCGCCTATCCGATGGTGGTGCCCAGCAATGAGCCGATCCCGAAGGTGACGGCCGCGGCGGCCAGGCCGAAACCGACCTGGCGCAGCCCGGCCTGGATGGGGTGCTTTCCCGTCAGCAGGGTGATCGCGGCACCCAGTCCGAATAGCGCCAGGCCGGCGAGAATGGTGGAAGCGATGATCGCGGGCGTTCCGCTACCGAAGATGAAGGGCAGCAGCGGGACGGCCGCACCGATCCCGAACAGGGTGAACGAGGTGATGGCCGCCACCCAGGCGGAGCCGCCGAGCTCATCGGGATCGATCCCCAGTTCCTCGCGGGCCATCGTGTCGAGGGCGATCTCGCGATCGCCGGTCATCACCCTGTGCGCCAGGCGGGCGGCGTCCTCGGCGGCCATGCCCTTCGCCTCGTAGATGAGGCGCAGTTCGTTCTCCTCCTCGGCTGGAAAAGCCTCAAGCTCCTCGCGCTCGGTCGCGATCTGGTTCTCGTACAGCTCGCGTGAGCTCTGCACGCTGAGCCACTCGCCGAGCGCCATCGACAGTGAGCCGGCCAGCATCCCGGCGACGCCGGCAATCAGGATCGGCTCATGCGTGGCCGTGGCACCGGCCACGCCCATGAGCAGGCTGAAGTTCGAGACCAGGCCGTCGTTGGCGCCCAGCACGGCGGCTCGCAGCGCGTTGCCCCCGATCTGCTGATGACGGCCCTCGAAGCGGCGCAGCATGGCGCCGGATAGCCCGCCGGTGAGCTGGTGCAGTACCCGCGCGTGCGAGTACTCGTCGGCGGCCAGGCTTGTACCGGCCGCCTCTGGTTGGTCGTCGTACATGGCTCGGCTGCGACGCTCCTCGGCGGCCATGGTCGGCGCGATCAGGTTGGCGCCGAAGCGCGTCGCCAAGAAACCCATGCTCCGCGCTCGCCAGCTCGGTCCCGGCCGTGCCGGCAGCCCGGCCTCGACCAGCAGCCCGCGCCACAGCTCGGCATGGCGCTCCTCGGTGGACGCCAGCTCGGCGTACACGGTCGCCAGGCGTTCGTCGCCAGCATTGCCAGCCATGGCCCGGTAGATATGGGCGCCATCCACCTCGCCCTGCAGGTTCGCCTTCCAGCGCTCCGCGTCCGCCCGGCTGGCCGGGGCCTTGTGGCTCATGGTTCAAGCATGACCGATTTCGGCCGCGACGATCCGGCGGATCGGTCCTGGTTGGCCGGCGCGCCACAGCGTTCCACCCCGGGGGGCAGGTGGCGGCGGGCCGTCAGGCCGTGCCTGCAACGATCTTCGCGTCCGAACCGCTCGGAGCCGTCCGGTCCAGGTGGACACCGGCGGGCAACTGTGCTCGCAGCCGGTCCAGGGTTGCGCCCAGGTCCGCCTCCGGAGGTCCGGACAGCACCAGGGTCACGGTCGCCCGGGCCGGCTCGTGAGCCTCGGCTCCTGCCGGGGGCGCCATGAGACGCCCGTCGGTGAGCTGCAGGTCGCGCCGGAGCCAGATTCCGTGATAGATCGCCAGTAGCAACGCGACAGCGACAGCACCGATGGGGCCGCTCAGTTCGCCGATCACGCCAGTCGGGATTCCTCCGCCCAATGCGATGTTGAGCAAGTGGTAGCCGATGACCGCAGATGCAGACACCCCCGATAGGATCGCGGAGGCCAGGACGAGCAGGAGGTAGGCGCGACGCACGGTCGAGCGTGCGGCCAGCACCTCATGGCGGTGGCGTTCGTGCTGCAGCACGGCCCAACCCAGCGCCCAGAACACACCGCCGAGGAGCAGGACGGGCAACAGATCCGCCACCTGGCCCGACCACGGTTCGGCTCCGAGGCGGGGGCGGCGCTCGAAGATCACCTCGATCCCGACAGCGACAAGGTTGCTGGCAGCGAAGCCAGCGTAGGCGAGGCCGATGAGCGCCGGCACTCCCGCGCGCAGGCGGTCCACCGATGCGAGCCGTGCCGCGTCGAAGCTGGCGCCCGCCTCGCGTCGGATCGTCTCGAAAGCCACCCACCCGGTGGCCGCAAAGGGCACGGCCGACATCGCCGGTTCGAGGACCTTCAGCCAAAGGGGTGCGTTCGCTGGCAAGTCGTCGAGGATCGGTGACGCACCGAGAGCCTGGGCCACCAACTGCGCGATGGCATTACCCCCAAAGACGATGACGGCGATCACTCCGCTCGCCACGAGGGCCAGCCAGTAGGTCGTTCGTAGCCTGGATGCAGCCTCGCCCGATATCTGGCTTGACGGCTCGCGCCCCAGGCGTGCGGAGTACCGGCCGTGGCTGGCCCAGATCGCCCCACCGATCGTCATGGCGGCGATGCCCTCGGCCAGTGGAGTGACCCACCATGTGGCCGGCTGGAGGACGACGTCACCCGCGGCCAGGACCTGGCTCGCCAGATCGATGAGTGCCACCGTCCCGAGCAGCCCCACCATGGCGCCCCCGAAGGCGGCCCCATACCGGTACAGGCGCGGCAACCATGCAGCCGCGCCCGAGAGCTCGGCGAGCGTTCGATCTCGAACGCGCACTCGAGCGTGGTAGGCAAATGCCACGCTGCCGGTCGCGAGTATCGCGATGGGCCCGACCACGTCCAGGCGACTCGCCCCTCGGGCGCCGAGCACCCACTCGGTGAGGCGCGAGAGGAGTGAATGAGCCTCGGGCGCCATCCAGGTCAGGAGCCCGGCCAGCAGGAGCGCCAGGTAGAGGGCACGGACGATCGAGCGGCGCTCCGTCTCCGCCTGCGGCCTGCCGGTGGCGACGGACCGCTGGATAATCCACCAGTGGATCGCCCAGGTCGGAAGTCCCACCAGGATCATCGCACCGGCCAGCGCAAGCTGACTGCGTACGAAGTCGTCGCCACCCACGACCGGGGCGCTGCGGCCGACCTGGTCGAGGCCGACCCGCAGGATGCGCGCAGCGCCCGACAGCAGGACGCCGAGCGTCACCCCGGACATCAGGTACAGATAGAGGCGCCTGGCGGTCTGCATGGTGATTGCCTCCGGGGATGTTCCCTCAGCTATCGGTCAGGGGACGGACGATGTTCGGCTCCACGCCGATCAGTGCGATGTTGATGCGCCAGGCGCCGCCCTCGCGCACCATCGGCACGCGGATCTCGTAGGTGTAGGTTTCCGATCCGAAGCCGGCCGGGCGGAACTCGTCAACGACCAGCAACTGCGTTGCGCGGTCACCGCTGATCGTCGCGTCGTCCAGCGTGATGCGCCGGCTGACCCGGGAGTCGTACCTGACCACTTCGTTGCTGATACGCTCGAACTCGGCGAGGGTCATTTCGCCCTGGACGGCAGTCGAGAAGTGACCGTAGGCGGTGTCGAGATCGCCTGCCTCCCACGCCGTCAGATACCCGTGCAGCGTTGCAGCCGGGGTGCCGTTCGCTGGAACGGCCGGCGGTCGGTTCAGAGCGACCATGAAGGCCGCCAGCAGCATGGCTCCCACCAGCAGCACCCCACCCAGGGCGATCACCAGCGTGCGAGTCGATGCCGAGCTCCTTGCCTCTACCGGATGTGACTGGGCGCTCATGTGCTCTCTCCTCCGGCCCGATCCGAGCCGCGACGGCCCGTAGTTGCCAGCGTGCCGATCAAGGCGAACGGTGGCGATTTGGCTCTCACCAGGACAGTGCCATTCGGCATCGAGCGTCGAGGCCGAATGGCCCTCGCCGGTGGTGCTCGAACCCGCGACCATCAGGGTGGAAGATCGAAAGGAGGGTGACATGGTCAGAAAGCCCGGATCACGGGGGCGAGCATTGCCGCGCCTGGTTCGCAACCTCGTGTCGCCCGTGCGGCATCGAGTGCGTCACAGGGTGGCTCGTATCAGGCGCAGATTCGCGCCGGTCAGCCAACGCTGGGCGGTTCCGCGCCGGCCTGCCGGACGCTAGACGTGGTACAGGCGTCGTGCCTGGTGGGCGAGTTCGTCGCGCATGCTTGGATCGGCGATGGCCACCAGCGCGGCGACCCGCTCGCGGATGCTGCGGCCGAACAGCTCGGCCACTCCATGTTCGGTCACGACCGTCCGCACGTGGGCCCGGCTGGTCACCACGCCCGCGCCCGGAGCCAGCACCGGCACGATCCGCGAGACGGTCCCGCCGGCGGCCAGCGAGGGTAGCGCGATGATGGCCCTGCCCTCCGGCGCCAGCGCCGCGCCGCGGATGAAGTCCATCTGGCCGCCAACGCCGGAGTAGAACCGCGTCCCGATGGAGTCCGCGCTGACCTGCCCGGTGAGGTCGATCGAAAGCGCCGAGTTGACCGCCACCATGCGGCGGAAGCGACGGATGACCGCGGTGTCGTTGGTGTAGTCGACCGGGCGCATCTCGATCATCGGGTTGTCGTGGACGAAGTCATAGAGGCGCTGCGATCCCATCAGGAACGAGGTCACGACCTTGCCGCGGTTGATCTCCTTGGCCGCCCCGGTGACGGCCCCGGCCTCGACCAGGTCGATGACCGGATCGGTCAGCAGTTCGGTGTGCACTCCGAGATCGCGCTTGCCGCGCAGAGCGGTGGCGACTGCCGTCGGGATGGAGCCGATGCCCATCTGGATGGTCGCGCCATCGGGGACGAGTTCGGCGACGTACTCGCCGATGCGCCGCTCCACCTCTCCCACCGCGGCGATGCGGTGCGGGTGCGGCGGTTGATCGACCTCGACGGCCAGGTCGATCTGGTCGAGATGGACGAACGAGTCGCCCAGGGTTCGAGGCATGGCCCGGTTCAGCTGGGCGATGACGGTGCGCGCCGCGCGGATGGCAGCCGGGGCGGCGTCGACGCTGGTTCCCAGCGAGCAATAGCCATGCGCGTCGGGCGGAGAGACGTTGATGAGGGCGGCATCGAGCGGGATGCTGCGCGACTCGAACAACTCGGGGATGTCGGACAGGAAGATGGGCACGTAGTCGGCCCGCCCCTCGTTCACCGCGTCGCGCGTGTTCGGCCCGATGAACAGTGCTCGATGGCGGAAGCTGGCGGCCACCTCTGGCGCGACGTGAGGTGCCGGTCCCTCGATATGGATGTGCACGACGCCCACGTCGCGCAGGTCGGGCGCGCGCTCGACCAGCGCATCCAGCAGGACCGATGGCGTGGCCGCCCCGCCATGAACGAACAACTGCTGCCCCGATTGGATCGAGGCGACGGCCTCGGCCGGGCTGACGATGCGAGGCATCGATCAGTCCGCCCGGCTCCCGGTCTCGACGGCCAGGGCCATGAAGTCCATGGCCGAGATGACGCCCACCGGACGTCCGTGGTCGTCCACCACCACCAGCCGATGCAGCCGTTCGGAGTCCATCCGGCGCGCCGCATCCAGGATGCCAGCGGTCATCTCGATCGTGACCGCCGGCACGCTCATGATCTGGCCGACACGGAGCCCCCGGCCGCGATGGTGGATGAGCGCCTGGATGGTGGGCATCCCCAGGTACAGCAGGTCGGTCTGGCTCACCACGCCGACCAGCCGCCCGGACAGGTCCACCACCGGCAGACCGGTGATCCGGTTGTGTCGCAGCAGTTCCTCCGCTTCCTCGACCGAGGCGTCATCGGCCACCACGATGGGGTCGATGGTCATCACGTCGGCCACGCGCAGGTCGTTGAGAGCCTCCATATCAGGACCCCTTTCGGACGATGAGCACGCTGCACTGGGCATGGACGACCACGTTGCGCGCCACGCTTCCCAGCAGCAGGCGATCGAGCCCGGTCAGCCCCCTTGAGCCGGCCACCACCAGGTCCGCACCGAGGCTGGTGGCGGCCGCCACGATCTCGCTGGCAGCATCGCCACGGCGGACGGTCGGCTGTGCCGGAATGCCGGCCTCGGTCAGCGCGGCCGCGAGTCGCCCGGCATCGGTTTCGGCCCTGGCGCCCAGTTCCTCGCGCTGGTTCTCGAGCCTGTCGTCGCCGAGGGTGTAGAGGTTGGTCATCAGTTCGAACGCCGGCGAGTCGGGCACGGCAACGGCCAGCGCGTCGGCCGGCAGGCCGGCGAAGCATCCCCACCGCCCCAGCGTCTCGGCCAGGCCGGACGCGGCTTCCGAGCCGTCGGTCGCCACCAGCAACCGGCTGACGCGCGGTTGTCGCGCGACAAGGACCGCACAGCCCGCGTGGGTCGCGACCTCGGCCGCGACCGACCCGAGCAGCATCGTGGCGAGCGAACCGCGGCCGCGCGACCCCACCACGATCACGTCGGCGCCGTCGTCACGGGCCGAATCCAGCAGGACGTCGGCCGCTCGGCCGTGCATGGCCGAGACGCGAACCTCCAGCCCGGCCGCCCGCAGCGGTTCGCCGAACTGTTGCAACTGGTCGCTGAGCTCATCGCGCATGGCGGACTCCAGATCGCCCAGCCAGTCCAGCCGGGTGCCGAAGCCGCCGGACCAGTCAATGGGTACCTGGTACGCGCCGACGAGGTGGACGATGCTGCCGTCGGGCCAGTGCAGTCCGGCGACCAGGTCGCGCGCCACCAATGATGGTGCCGAGCCGTCGAGTCCGATGACGATCTTCATTTCGGGGTTCCTCCAGGTCGCTGATTCATGCCACACCATGACGCCGTCCAGCCGGTCCGACGATTGCCGTGTGGCCCGCCGGGCGGGGGCCGAAGGTCCCGACTCGCGACGAGTCAGCCGGCACGGCCCACGCCGCCCGCCCATCGAGAACCTCTGCCGCCCGCGGGCCGGCCAGGAAGGCAACCTTGGCCAGGACCTCTGCCCACGCCGGATCGGCGTGTGCCACCGTCACCGACGCCCAGGGTGATTCCGCCGGACGCATCGTGCCCGGATCGATGAGGTGGTGGCGCTGCAGGCCGTCGACACCGGTCCAGCGCCTCACCGTGATCGCCGACGTGGCGAGGGCGACGTCGCGCAGCTCGATCGTGGCCAGTGAAGGGACGCGGCCGGATGGATCCTCCAGGTTCACGATCCACGGCCGTCGCGCCGGACCGGTGCCCCGCGCGACGATGTCACCTCCCGCCGCCAGCAGGAAGTCGGTCACGCCGGCCCTCCGCAGACCGTCTGCGGCCCAGCGCAGGGCCAGCCCTTTGCCAATGCCTCCCAGGTCGACCGGGGCGCTGATGCACGCCCTCCCGGTTCGAGGATGAAGCGACAGCCAGGCATCGTCGGGCCGCAGGCGATCCGGTGACGGCGGGAGCGATACCCCCGCCCGCTCACCGGCGGCCTCCAGCGCGCCGATGATGCGCGGGTCGAAGCGCCCGCCGCTGGTCCGGAAGGCGCGCCAGGCGACGGCCAATCCTCGTGCCAGCAGGGGCGAGACCGTGGTCGGTTGGCCGGCACGCGCGTTGAGCCGCGACAGCGGGCTGGCGGCATCGAAGCGGCTGAGAGCGTGGTCCGCCGCTTCGAAGGCCGCGACGACCACCGCCCACGCGG
>JADLBB010000040.1 GCA_020848055.1 Chloroflexota bacterium
GTCAGAGCTCCGCGCGCCGGAACGAGGCCCAGGCGACGCCGAGGGCGATCGCGACCAACATCACGGTCGCGACCACCGGTTGCCACAGGTGCGCAGGCTCGGACCCCGAGGCGATGGCCAGGCCCGCATCGGCCAGGCCGGATGGCGTCCAGGCACCGATGACCGGCAACGCGCCGATCACCGCCACGATTGCCAGCGCCGCGATGCCGATCGCGGCGGCGGGCAATGACGAGCGCATCAGGGTCGAGCCCACGAAGGTGATGGCCGCGTAGGCGGTCACCTGCAGCAGCAGCAGGCCGCACATCGCGGCCCAGCCGAGCGCAGAGGGCCCCTCGAACAGGTAGCCGGTGTACGCGTATCCGGCGATGCCCGCAGCCGCAGTGCTGACGGCCAGGACCGCGATGATCGCGGTGACCTTGGCGGCCAGGAACGCGCCCCGCCCGAGCGGCCGGGTCAGCCACATGGCGGCGGTGCCGCGCTCCTTCTCGGTCGCGACCGAGCCCATGGCCAGTCCGATGGCGACGAGCACACCGGTCTGCCCGATGTTGCGCACGAACTGGGCAATGGCGTCGGCGGTGGTCGGCGGCGGCACCTCGATGGTCACGCCCTGCTGCTGCGACAGCGTGCCGATGATCTCGGGCAGCAGGCGGGCCAGCAGCGGCGAGACGATGCCGAAGGCCAGGTACACGATCGCCACCACCGGCAGCCGGCGGGTCCGCCACGCCTCGCGCAGCTCCTTGTCGAGCATGACCCCGAAGCCGATCATTCCCCGGGGCCTCCCGACCGACGCGCGGTGAGCTGCAGGAACACGTCCTCCAGGGTCGGGCGCAGGCGCTCGAAGGCCGCCACGGCAACGCGGTGCTCGGCCAGGAGCGCCAGCAGCCGGGCTCCGGCGTCGGGTCCGTCGCGCACGCCGATGCGCAGCCCGTCGGGCGACTCCTCAAGCGAACTGACCCAGCTCGCTCCGCGGAGGTCCGCGGCAAGAGCCGCGAGACCGTCGGTGCGATCAGGCTCCACCACGACCCTGTAGACCGGTTGGGCGAATCGGTCGAGCAGGTCGGCCATCGGTGCCTCGGTCACCAGGCGCCCTCGATCGATGATCGCCACCCGGTCGCAGGTGCGCTCGACGTCGACCAGGACGTGGCTGGACAGCACGACCGTCGAGTGCTCCCGCAGCTCCCCGATGACTTCGAGCATGTCGCGCCTTCCCTCCGGGTCGAGTGAGCTGACCGGCTCGTCCAGCAGGATGACCGGTGGGCGGCTGAGGATGGCCTGGGCGATGCCCAACCGCTGGCGCATGCCGCCGGAGTAGCCGCCGATGGCGCGCCGGGCCGCATCGGTCAACCCGACCAGCTCGATGACTTCCGAGATGCGTTGGCGCCCGATGTCGCCGCGAAGGCCGCCGAGCCGTCCGGCCAGCTCGAGCAGCTCCGTCCCGCGCATCCAGCCATTGAAGCGAGGGGCCTGGTCCAGGTAGCCGATCAGCCCGAGGCGGTTCGGCTCACCATCGCCGACCGCCACGCCATCGATCGTCGCCCGGCCCGAGGTGGCGGCCGCCAGGGAGGCGAGGATCTTGATGGTGGTCGTCTTGCCGGCGCCGTTGGGGCCCAGGAAGCCGAAGATGCTGCCGGCCGGCACGGCAAGATCCAGGCCGTCGAGCGCGGTGACCGTGCCGTAGCGCTTGGTGAGGCCCTCGACCTCGATGGCCGCGGGCATCGGATCAGGAGTCCTCGCGCCCCACGATGAAGTAGGCCAGCGGTCCAAGGAGCTGGAAGACCAGGATGATGATGACCCACACCACCTTGCTGTCGCCCTTCACCCGTCGCTCGGGTTTGGCCAGGTCGAAGAGCGCGGCGATGAGGAGGACGAGTTGCAGCAGCGCCAGGACCAGGATCAACGGCAGCAGCATGGCCAGGCCGGACCCATTGATCATCATCGTGCGGACCCCGTGCGGCCGGCCTCGATCCGGGCCGGATCGTCGCGCCAGGCAATGTACGAGTATACGAACAGCACGACGATGACCAGCGCCAGGGCCGCCAGCATGACCCACACCGCCGCCTCGGAGCCGATCAACGCGACCGCTGCGACGACCGCCACGCCCATCGCCATGAACAGGCGCCCGCCGAGCCGATGGGTCTTCGCCCACGAACGCTCGCTGGACAGCGTCCACGGCGTCCGGATGCCGAAGAACCAGTTGCTGCGCGTCTTGCCCATGAAGTTGCCAATCACGATGAACATGGCGCCGGCGGCCAGCAGGGCCACGGCCGACATGTCGATATCGCTGCCGAGGGCCGCCATGACGGCGGCGACGTGCATGATGGCCAGCATGCCCATCACCGCGAGGCCGATGGCGACGTAGGCCGGGGCCGAGCGCGACAGGTTGGCCAGTCGTGGCTCGAATCGCGGGATCAGCGCCAGCAGGCCGAGGACGAACGCCGCGGTCGCGGGCAGGCCGAGCAGGCCGAGCCACTTCGGGCCCCAGCCATCCGGTTCGCCATTCGGGCCCCAATGGACCGGGACCTGTGCGCCATCGGGCAGCTGGAACCAGGCCCACGCAGACAGCGCCAGCATGGCCAGCAGGATGGCACTGCCGGCCACGACCAGCGAGCGGATCTTCATGACGCCTCCTTGCGACCGATGCCGAGCATTGACATGAGGGCCGCCATGGCCTCCTCCAGGACACTCTCGTTGAGGTGGTAGGTGAGCGACGTGCCGTTGCGATCGGCGTGCACGAGGTCCGCGTCGCGCAGGACCTTGAGGTGCCCGGAGATGGTCGGCCACGTCAACTCGAACTCGCCCGCGAGCTCGCCCGCCGTCCGATCGCCGCGGCGCAGCAGCGCCAGCAGGCGGCGGCGGGTCGGATCGGACAGGGCACGGTAGACGTCATTCACTTCGGCGCTTGCCTAATTAGGAATCTGGCGAAATAGTACTTCGCCATGGGCAGGCGCCGCAACCGCGGACGCTGCCCGCGTCAGGCGCGACCGAAGGCCGCCTTCACCTCGGGGCGGAACAGGTACCACAGGATCACCGCGGCGATCGCGATGGAGACGATTGCCCCGGACCGCCCGTCGGATAGCCCGTACAGGCCGTTGATGATCGACAGGCCCTCGAGGACGATGCCGAGCGTCCATGCCCATGGCTTGAGCGTCCAGGCCCCGTACGCGAAGACGAGCGAGACGGCGGATACGACGAAGCCGAGCAGGGAGAAGATCAGTCCCAGCCCCGCGAACCCGACGCTCGCCAGCACACCCAGGACCGCCAGCGATGCCAGCAGCCCCAGCACGCCCCCGATGGCCGCCAGCACCGCGATGATCGTCACTCCCAGTGGGCGCCCGCGGACGGGCGAGGCAGGGGGAACGGGATTGTTCATGGCTGGAACCTCCATCTTTCAGGTGCGCTGCCGAAGGCAGACGGTCGCATCGGTCGAGCATACGCTCGAGCTCTTCCGCGCGGGCCGAGAACCTGACCGATGGCGGTATACTTGAGCCCCACTCGACCCGTGGCGGGCGCACCCGTCCGGCGCCGATCTTCGAAGGGTCCGCACCAGCTGCGGCGACGAAAGGAGAAGGCAGCCGTGACGCCTCAACCCGGAACCGAGACCCTCGCGGTCGGCGACCGCTCGTTCACCTACTACCCGTTGCGTTCGGCCGGCGTGGACGGCCTCGAGCGCCTGCCGTACACGGTCAAGGTGCTGTTGGAGAACCTGATGCGCGGGGCCGCGACGCACCCCGACCTGGTGAGCGCCGCCGACGTCCGTGCGCTGGCCGCCTGGGATCCGGCGACCACCGGCGAGGCGGAGCTGCCCTTCATGCCCGCGCGAGTCATCCTGCAGGACTTCACCGGCGTTCCATGCGTCGTTGACCTCGCCGCCATGCGCGACGCGATCGCCGAGATCGGTGGCGACCCCGCCCGGATCAACCCGCTGGTGCCGGCCGACCTGGTCATCGACCACAGCGTGCAGGTGGACCAGTTCGGGACGGAGGCCGCGTTCCTGATCAACGTCGAGCGCGAGTACGAGCGCAACGGCGAGCGCTACGCCCTCCTGCGCTGGGCGCAGCAGGCGTTCGGTGACTTCCGCGTCGTGCCGCCCGGGACTGGCATCGTGCACCAGGTCAACCTGGAGTACCTCGCCGACGTCGTGACCGAACGCGATGGCGTGCTGCTGCCCGACACCCTGGTCGGCACCGACTCGCACACGACCATGATCAACGGCCTCGGCGTCCTCGGCTGGGGCGTGGGCGGCATCGAGGCCGAGGCGGCGCTGCTGGGTCAGCCGCTGTACCAGCCGATGCCGGTCGTCATCGGCTTTCGCCTGGACGGCGAGTTGCCAGCGGGCGCCACAGCCACCGACCTGGTGCTGTACGTGACCGAGATGCTGCGCGCGCACGGCGTGGTGGGTAAGTTCGTCGAGTTCCACGGCCCGGGACTGTCGAAGCTGCCGCTTGCCGACCGCGCCACGATCAGCAACATGAGCCCCGAGTTCGGGGCGACGGCGACGATGTTCCCGATCGACGCCGAGACGCTGCGTTACCTGCGCATGACCGGGCGGCCGGAGGACCTGATCGCGCGGGTCGAGGCCTACGCCCGCGCCCAGGGCCTGTTCCGCACCGATGACTCGCCCGAGCCGGTCTTCAACGAGTCGCTGAGCCTGGACCTGGCGACCGTCCAGCCGTCCCTGGCCGGCCCGAAGCGCCCGCAGGATCGCGTCGCGCTGTCCGACATGCGGACCGCCTTCCGCTCTGCCTTCCCCAATGGCCTGGAGGCCGATCCGGCCATGGGCATCGTGGAGGAGGCGTCGGACGAGTCGTTCCCGGCCTCGGACCCGCCGTCGTACATCCGCGACGAGCATCCGCACCCGGCGGCACCGGAACAAAAGGCCCATGAACATACCGCTCGAACCGAGGCCTACCAACCGGTGGCGGTCGAGTCGGACGGGGCTTCGTTCGAGCTCAGCAGCGGATCGGTCGTCATCGCGGCGATCACCAGCTGCACGAACACGAGCAACCCGTCGGTCATGGTCGCGGCCGGCCTGCTGGCCCGCAACGCGGTGGCCCGCGGCCTGACGACGAAGCCGTGGGTCAAGACGTCGCTGGCGCCGGGATCGCGCGCGGTGACCGACTACCTCGCGGCGGCCGGACTGATGGAGCCGCTCGATGCGCTTCGCTTCAATCTCGTCGGCTACGGATGCACGACCTGCATCGGCAATTCCGGACCGCTGGCCGAGCCGATCGCAGCGGCCATCGAGTCCAACGACCTCGCGGCGGTGGCCGTCCTTTCGGGCAACCGCAACTTCGAGGGCCGCATCCATCCGCTGGCCCGGGCGAGCTACCTGGCATCGCCGCCGCTGGTGGTCGCGTTCGCCCTTGCCGGACGCGTCGACGTCGACCTGACGTCCGAACCGGTCGGCGTCGGCTCCGACGGTGAGCCGGTCATGCTGTCCGACATCTGGCCCGCGCCGGACGAGGTTGCCCGGGTCGTGGGCGAGACGGTGCGCGGCGAGGTCTTCACCCGCAACTACGCATCGGTCTTTGACGGCGACGAGCGCTGGCGCAACCTGCCGGTACCGGCGGGGGACCGATATGCCTGGGATCCGTCGTCCACCTACGTCGCGCGGCCGCCGTTCTTCGACGGGTTGTCAGGCGAACCCGGCGAGCCGGCCGACATCACCGGCGCGCGGGCGCTGGCCGTGCTGGGCGACAGCGTCACCACCGACCATATCTCGCCCGCGGGATCCATCGCGCGAACGTCGCCGGCGGCGCGCTGGCTGACCGAGCATGGCGTCGAGCCACGCGACTTCAACTCTTACGGCTCGCGCCGCGGCCACCACGAGGTGATGATGCGGGGCACGTTCGCCAACATCCGGCTCCACAACCTGCTGACGCCCGATGCCGAGGGCAACGTGACCGATCACCTGCCGTCCGGCGAGCGGATGAGCATCTTCGACGCCTCGGAGCGCTACCGCGCCGACGGAGTTCCGCTCGTCATCCTGGCCGGCAAGGAGTACGGATCGGGCTCGTCGCGCGACTGGGCCGCCAAGGGCCCGATGCTGCAGGGCGTGCGCGCCGTCATCGCCGAGTCCTTCGAGCGCATCCATCGCTCCAACCTGGTCGGCATGGGCGTGCTGCCGTTGCAGTTCGCCCCGGGCGAGTCGGCCGCGTCGCTGGGCCTGTCCGGCCGGGAGACGTTCGACATCATCGGGCTTTCGGGAGGCCTGCATCCGCACATGGAGGTGATGGTCGTCGCGCGCGACGACGGCGGTCGCGAGACCCGGTTCCGGACCGTGGCCCGGCTGGATGGCTCGGTGGACGTCACCTACCTGCGCAACGGCGGCGTGCTCCAGACGGTCCTGCGGCGTCTCGCCACGGCCTGAGGGTCTGGGGCATCGGCCTGAGGGTCTGAGGCGGTTGGAACCCGGGGTCCGGCACGCGCCGGATGCAGTTGCCCTCGAGCTACGAGCCGGGCGCCTCGACATTGACGACGGCCGGCCCTGGGCCGATGCGCGTCAGCACGACCTCGGCCGGCGCGCCGGGTGCCGTCCGTTCGCGGTGCACCATCTGGCCGGGCACATGGACGTAGTCGCCCGGGCCGACCGCGATGGTCCCCCCGGAGGCGTCGTACTCGAACTCGATGTGCCCGGCCAGGACATAGAAGTAGGTGTCGGTGGCGCCGTGGTGATGCCAGCCGCTCCACTCGCCGGGCTCGCCGCGCACCAGGCCGACCCAGCGATCGTCGGCCGCGTACGCTTGCGCGCGGCGCATGCCACTCGTCTGATGCCCTGGCGGTTCGGTCAGCTCGTCCCGCCGGACGATCTCGGGTCGCTGCAGCTTGTTCGTCTTCATCGGCCATCTCCCGTCGTGCGTCTCGTGGTTCCAACCTAGCACCGCCATCAACCGGCGGCGCGAAGCGCGAGGCGGGGCGCGCGGAGCGCAACGCGCGGCGGGCGGCGACGAGCCTGCCTGAGTTCTGCTTGCGCCCAGGCGCA
>JADLBB010000041.1 GCA_020848055.1 Chloroflexota bacterium
GTCCTGATCGTCACCATCGACGAGAAGGAGTACCTGCGCCTGGGCCTCTTGCTGGACCAACTGTTTCCCGGTGCTGCCCGACAGATGGTCACGATTGTGACCAATCCGAACGGAGTTGCTCGAGGCCGCGAGCTACGGCGCGTGGAGGAGTATGCGTTCTTCCTCTTCTTTGGGATTGCCGGGCCAGCGCTGGTCGCCGACGACCTGCTTAATGCTGGTGGCAACAGTGCGGGTGGCGATGTGCGATGGGAACGCCTCATGCGAGGCGGCTCTAATTCGCGGAGGCAGGACCGGCCGAACCTCTTCTTCCCCCTGTTTGTGGACCCGGACTCGATGCGAATCGCGGATGTTGGCGATGCCCTTCCGGTCGGAACTTCTCCTGCGGTGGTTCCCGACCGTGACAACCTCGTCACTGTCTGGCCAGTGCGCGCAAGCGGAGAAGAAGCGAACTGGCGAACCAGCCCGGACTACCTCCGGACCCTGATTGGTGCTGGGTACGCCAGGGTCAGTTCCTACGATGCGAAGAAGCGTCGTTACTCGATCAGCTATCTCGGTAGGGCTCAGATCCGCCGCGTCGAGGATGGAGAGATCCAAGTGATCGGCAAACGCGAGGACGGGTCGGTCCTGCTCGAACTGGCCGGTGACCTAACTCGCCGCACGCCAAAGACGGTTTGGAATCGACCAGCGCACAAGGCAGGAGAGTACGGCAGCGCGATCGTAAAACGCTTCACTGGCGACCGGTCGTTCCCATTTCCTAAGAGTCTCTATGCCGTCGAGGACACCCTCCGCGTCGCCATTGGACACAGGCCGGAGGCGGTGATCCTCGACTTCTTTGCAGGCTCCGGTACAACGACGCATGCGGTGATGCGACTGAATCGGCAGGATGGCGGGCGGCGGCAGTGCATCCTGGTCACGAACAACGAGGTCGCGGCGGACGAGCAGAAGGCGCTCCGCGCGAAGGGCCTGCGCCCGGGCGATCCGGAGTGGGAGGCGCTGGGCATCTGCGACTACATCACCAAGCCGCGCATCGAGGCGGCCATCACCGGGCGGACGCCGGACGGCGAGCCAATCAAGGGCGACTATCGGTTCACCGACGAGTCCCCCATGAGCGAGGGCTTCACCGAGAACGCGGCCTTCTTCACCCTAACCTACGAGGCGCCGCTGTCGGTGGCCCACCACCGCGCCTTCGCCAAGGTCGCTCCCCTGCTCTGGCTGCGAGCCGGATCGGCGGGGCGAATCATCGACGATCTCGGTGACCGCGGCTGGGACGTGGCCGACACGTACGCCGTGCTCGAGAACCTCGACAACGCCAGCGACTTCATCGGTGCCTTGACCGATGCGCCCGGCGTGCGCCTGGCCTTCATCGTGACCGATGACGACGCCGCCTTCCAGCTCGTGTGCCGCGACCTGCCCGCCGAGGTCTCCCCCATCCGCCTGTACGAGTCCTACCTCCACAACTTCGCCATCAACTCCGGGCAGATCGCCTGATGCGCTACACGCTCAAGGACTACCAGGCCGATGCCGTCCGCGACGTCCTCGCGAACCTGACCCAGGCACGCGACATGTACCGGCGCCACGCGTCGCTCTCGCAGTTCTCGCTGACGGCCACGACAGGTGCCGGCAAGACCGTCATGGCCGCCGCCGTCATCGAGGCGCTGTTCTTCGGCAGCGACGAGTACGACTTCGTGCCCGATCCGGGTGCCGTGGTCCTGTGGTTCAGCGACGACCCCTCGCTCAACGAGCAATCTCGGTTGCGCCTCCAGGACGCGGCTAGCGAGCTGGGCGGGCGCCTGCGCCGCATAGAGGCGACGTTCTCGGAGCCGAAGTTCCGGCCGGGCAACGTCTACTTCCTCAACACCCAGAAGCTGTCGAAGTCCAGCCGGCTGGTCCGCGGCGACACGCTGTTCGACCCGGCGCAGGAGACGCTGTTCGAAATGCGGCCCGACGAGGCGCAGTCCTCGATCTACGACACCATCACCAACACCGTCGAGGACGAAGCGCTCACCCTGTACCTCGTCCTGGACGAGGCGCATCGCGGCATGGGCGCCAGCAGCCGGGATCGCTCCACCATCGTCCAGCGCCTGATCAACGGCCAGGGCGGCGCGCCGCCGATCCCGATCGTGTGGGGCATCTCCGCCACCGTCGAGCGCTTCGAGACGGCCATGAAGGACGCGGTTCGGCGCACGGCCCTGCCATCGGTCGTGGTCGACTCTGCCCTGGTGCAGGCGTCGGGCTTGCTGAAGGACGACATCGTGCTCGGCATCCCGGCCGAGGCCGGTGTGTACGACACGGTGCTGCTGGCGCGAGCGGTGCGCAAGGTGCGCGACATGAGCGCCGCCTGGTCGGCCTACGCGTCCGCCCAGGGCGACGTGGAGCCGGTGGCGCCGCTGCTGGTCGTGCAGATGGGCGACAAGCCCTCCGACGAGGCCCTGCGTCGCACGCTGGCCACCATCAACGAGCACTGGCCCGATCTCCCGGCCGATGCGATCGCCAACGTCTTCGGCGAGCACACCGACCTCGTCCTCGGCCAGCAGAGCGTCCCGTACGTCGCGCCGGAAAAGGTGCAGGAGCGGACCCGGATCCGGGTCCTGTTCGCCAAGTCGGCCATCTCGACCGGCTGGGACTGCCCGCGCGCCGAGGTGCTCGTCTCGTTCCGGCCGGCGAAGGACCGCACGCACATCACCCAGCTGCTGGGCCGCATGATCCGCACGCCGCTGGCGCGGCGCGTCCCGGGCAACGAGCTTCTCAACTCGGTCGAGTGCCTGCTGCCGTCCTTCGACCGCGACACCGCGCAGTCGGTGGCCGAGATGCTGATGCGTGGATCGACCGCGAAGGACACGGCCGAGACGGAGACCGGCTCCGGCGGCGGCGCCGGGCGGCGCGTCCTGTTCGATCCGGTCGAGCTGCATCGAAACCCGGGCCTGCCCAGTGCGCTGTGGGAGCGCTTCGAGGAGTTGCCGTCGCAGACCATCCCCAGGCGCGACGCCAAGCCGATCCATCGGCTCACCGCACTCGCCACCGCGTTGTCCGGCGACGGACTGGTCAACGACGCGGTCAAGGCCGCACACGAGCGGTTGCACCGCGTCCTGGACGGTCGGGCGGTCGAATATGCCGACGCCGTGGCCAAGGCACGGACCGACGTCGAGACAATGCAGGGCGAGGAGATCCGCGGGCGCATCGGCGGCGACTTCAGCTACCGGCCGTTCGTCGAATCCGCCGATCCACGCGCCATCGAGGATGCCTACCGCTATGCCGGCCGCCAGCTGGGCCGGGCCGTGGCCGCCTCGTACGCCGAGCACCTCGCAGGCCCGGACGCGGACGAGGACGACCTGCTCGAGGCCCACATCGCCGTCGCGGCCGTCGCCCTGGTGCCCGAAATTGTGAGCGGCGTGGAGGAGGCGGCCGACGATCTGGCCCGCGAGTGGCTCGGCATGACCCGCGTGGCGCGCAAGGGCCTCTCCGACGAGCAACAGGCCGACTACGACCGCCTGGAGGGCATGTCGACCCGCCCCGAGCGCACCGGCCTCACAGCACCCGTCGTGGCGCAGGCCGAGACTCGGGTTCGGGACGCACAGGGCGCCGAATCCGAGTTGCCGACGCGGACAGGGCACCTGCTGGTGGCCGACGACGGGACGTACCCGGTGACGCTGAACGCATGGGAACTCAAGGTGGTCGACGCCGAGTCGGCGCGTGATGGCTTCCTGGGCTGGTACCGCAATCCCGGGCGCGCGTCCCGGGAGTCCCTCGCGGTCGCCTACCGCGATGGCGCCAGCGGCGACTGGAAGGCGGTGCGCCCCGACTTCCTGTTCTTCTTCAAGTCCTCCGACGGCGATGTGGCGGTCGACATCGTCGACCCGCATGGCCACCACCTCGCCGACGCGCTGCCCAAGCTGCGCGGCCTCGCTGACTTCGCCAAGCAGTTCGGCAATGAGTATCGGCGGATCGAGTCGGTTGCCGAGACCGATGGCAGGCTGCGCGTGCTGGACCTCAAGCTCGATCGCGTGCAGGCGGCCGTCCGCGACGCGCACGACGCCAAGGCGCTGTACCGATCAGAGGTCGCCGCGGACTACTGATCAGGCCAGGTGATGAACCCGCGCCAGCAGGTCGTCCCGTGGGCTGCCATCGGCGCACGCGCACCAGCCGACGAGGTCCGGTCGGCGGCCGAACAGCACGATGGTCCGCTCCCGGCGCGCCGGCCCCGGTCGCAGGCCGCCATCGGTGCGGAAGCCGGATGGTGAGCCAGCCAGCAGGGCCGCCGATGGTGCCTTGAATCCGCCAGTGCGCCTGCGCAGCCGCTTCGCCTCCGATCGACAGTCGGGGTACGTGGCCGGGCCACCGGTCATCGTCGCAACCGGCAGGCGCGGCCGTGCCGTGGGCGGATCGGGCAGCTCGATGGCCCACATCGCGCGACTGATGCCGGCGAGGTCGGCCGGATCGCGGATCTCCTCGTGGCGCAGGAACTCGGCCCACGCGCCATCCGCCGTATCGGCCAGGTAGGCCACCGGGCCTTCGCCGGCGTCGTGCCAGCGCGCCGGCGGCTGGTCGGCCGATTCCCACAGGAACGCGAAGCGCCGATCGGCGTGGCGGAAGACGATCACGACCCGGCGCCCACCAGCGCGGCCGCCAGGCCCGCCACGGTGACCGCGACCGGATCATCGGCGCTCCAATCGGTTCCAAGCGCTTGCCGTGGTGAGCGGTCTCCAAGGGCGCTGCGAGGCCGATCCCACCAGCGGCGCAGGCCGAACTCGTTGTAAGCACCGCCCAGGTCCGAGGTCACCAGCGCGATGAAGTGGATCCGCTGCGCGACCACGTCGGGCACGGTGCGCGCGCCGGACGCGTAGCGGCGCAGGCTGGCAATCGACGTGCCGGCCAGGGCGGCCAGCTGCTCGTGGTCGTAGATGCGCAGCAGCTCGGCGATCTCGCGGTCCGGCACGGGAGAATCGGCGAGCGAAGCGTCCAGGCTCGCCAGCAGGCGCGGCAGGCGCGCGTTGCGAGGCCGCTCGAGCAGGGCGACGGCCGCCTCCTGGCCGACCCCCAGGCTGGAGGCCTCCTGCGCGATGCTGCGGATCAGGTCCAGGTCCAGCTTCTCGATCCGGGATCGCTCGGACAACAATCCCAGGCCCAGCGCGCGACGGACGACGCTCATGGCGAGGGCAAGGAGGTCCGGGCGGTTCAGCGGAGCGGACACGGACGTGATACGGAGCATCGTCATGGTCCGTATCGTATCCATTCGGCGTCCATCGTCAAGGGCGCAGCGGCGCTCGGCGAGGTGCACTACGGCTCGCCTGGTGGAGTCCTGCCGTCTTTCGCGTGAGGTCCCGGGCAGCCCTGTCGGCGTGACGACAGGCCGTTGGTCATCGCCGCTCGGCGGGGACGCCCAGCGTCACGGCCGCGGCGACGGTGGCGGTGGCGAGAGCCAGGGCCTGGCCGGAAGACAGCGACCCA